>JBBIRN010000013.1:6059-18942 GCA_037441785.1 Candidatus Aminicenantota bacterium
ACCGATGCGGGGTGAGACCACATACTGAACGTATGTTTCTTCATCAAGGTTATCTCCTTTAGGTGGTGAGTTTCTCAGATGATGCAGTAGATAACTAGCCGGAGTATCGCGCAAGTCTTTTTCGCTGATAGCGCCCAGCAGACCAAGTCCAACCCCTGTTTCTTCTGGTTTCAGAGTCTTGAGGTATTCCAGAATCTCAGGCCAGTTGCCGCGGCTGAGCTTTAAGTATTTCCAGGTCAGGTCAGGGGGCAGGTTCTTTTCTCTGGCCAGACTTTCAGCCTGTTCCTGTTTGATGAATGAAGCTTCATACCTGGCTCTGATTTTGTCTTCCTCTTTAAGCCGCCTGAGGTTTTCTTCTGATTTAGCCCGGTCCACTGTTTCCACGCTTCTGGCCACCGGCGGGATGATGTCCAGGTCCACGGTCCTTTCCGTAAAATCAGCCGGCTTAAGAACCAGAGTGACTTTGTCTGTGGTGCCCACCGAAACCTTGGCCCAGGCAAAGAGGTTGTCCTGGTAGGCCTGGACATACATATCGCCCAGACCGGTCAGCAGGGAAGCCTGTCCTTTTTCATCAGTAATTCTGGTGACAGCCGGATAAAATTCAGCATAATTATAAATACAAAAATCAACCTTCACGCCGGCACGGGGCTGGCCTTTTTCGTCTACCACTTCCACTTTCAAGACAGAAGCCGGAGCGTAGATGGGCAGCTGGTTGATTTTAGTGTAAAGGTCAGTCTTAAGGATGGTTTCTTCCGGACCCTGGTACTGGCCAAAAACAGTGGTGTGAACCAGCATGGCCCTTTTGGCCGGTCCGGTGAACCAGGCCAGGTTGAGTTCAGGCTCAGGTTCACAAGCTCCTAGGTAATACCAGCGGCCCTCAACCCAGACTTCTACCCAGGCGTGGTTGTCATCAGTGTGGGCCCATCTTGGGGTGTAAACCTGTCGGGCTGGAATGCTAACGGCCCGGAGAGCAGCCACGGTAAAAGTTGATTCTTCCCCACAGCGGCCAAAGGCCGTCTTAACCGTGGCGAGGGGAGCAGAAGTTCTTTCATCTGTTGGCTGGTAGGTTACTTTTTCGTGGCACCAGTGGTTTACTTCCAGAGCAGCCTGGTACATGGACAGGTTTTTAATACGGTCTTTGAGCTCCTGGAAGAAAACACCTCTGGCTTCATCCGGGTTTTCGTTGTTCACCCGGTAGGGAAGGACAAAGTGCCTGAAAATGTCTTCCGGGATGTTTTTTCCCCAGGGGAAAAAGTCCCGGGCCTGAAAAGCCACTTTTACCTGGTTTAAAAAATACTGGCCATCCAGGTTGGCCAGGTCGCTGAGCGGCATAAAAGCAAACAGGAATTCCAGGGCTTCTCGTTCTTCTGCAGACAGCTTCTGTTTCATGACCGAAAACAGCTCGTTTTCGCGACCCCGGGCCAGTTCCAGCCGTTTCAGGTATTGCTGGTGCACCATTTCCCGGTAAGCTGGTTCGTTGAGGAAATGTTTTTCTGGCCGGCAGGAAATAATGGTCAGAATTACCAGAGATAAGATCAGACTCAGGCTAAAGATAGTTTTATTGCTGGTGTTCATTTTTAATAGCCTCATATCTGTCATTTTATCATAAAGATTTTATTCGCCGGCTGGCCACATATCAAGCCGAATTTATCTCAGGCCCGATAAAAAAATTTATCTTTTAGAACTCAAGAGAATTTAACTATAATAGATGTTGAGTTAATCCGGCTATAATCTTTTTGCCAATGATTTTGGACGTGGATATTAATAAAAATAAATGAAAAAATCACCAGAGAATGAGAAAGGGATGAGGAATTTAATCAACGCTGTTTTAAAACAGGTTTGCGGGCTTTTAGTTTTAGCAAAAGTTAGAAACAGGCTCTTCAGCCTGTTCCTGGTTTTAAGTCTTTTAACGCTTGTTTCCTGTTCCAGGCCAGCTGAAGAAAGCTCTAAAAAAGAAGCGGTGGTTAAACCAGGAGTGGAGGTTTTCCTGGAAAAGCACCTGGACCTGGTGGCCGGCAAAAAAGTCGGTTTGATAACCAACCCCTCTGGAGTCAACCGAAAACTGGAGAGCACGGCCTGGCTGTTCAAACAGAATCCTAAGATTAACCTGGTGGCCCTCTACGGACCCGAGCATGGGGTGAGAGGCAACGCCCAGGCTGGCGAGTACGTGCCTTTCTATTTTGATGAGAAGTTTGGACTTCCAGTTTTCAGCCTTTATGGTCAGACCTTCCGGCCCGACCCGGGGATGCTTAAGAACATAGACGAATACATGCGCTCTTTTGATACCCAGCACCTCGGTAAAATTCCTGATAAAAGCATGGTGCAGAATGTGGACGTGCTGGTCTTTGACCTTCAGGATGTGGGGACCAGGGTTTATACTTACCTGGCCACCATGGCTTATGCTATGGAAACATGCGCGGAGCTGGGAATAGACTTTATCATTCTTGACCGGCCCAACCCGATAACCGGGGAGATAATGGAAGGGGCCGTGCTAAAATACCCTGAGTTTAGCTCTTTTGTCGGACTTTATCCCATTCCCCTGCGCCATGGAATGACGGCCGGGGAGTTAGCCCAACTTTTTAACGACCGTTTTTTAAAAAAGAAAGTAAAGCTGACCGTCATTCCTATGGAAGGTTGGAAAAGAAACCTGTGGTTTGACCAGACCGGGCTGCCCTGGGTCATGCCTTCTCCCAACATGCCCACTCTGGATACGGCCACGGTCTATCCTGGCCAGGTTTATCTGGAGGGCACGAATGTTTCAGAAGGCCGGGGGACCACCAGGCCCTTTGAGCTGTTCGGGGCTCCCTGGATTGATGGCTTCGAATTGACCCGCCGCTTGAACAGCCTGAACCTGCCCGGAGTTGTTTTCCGGGAGGCCTGGTTTACGCCCTTTTTTTCCAAGTATCAGAATCAGCTGTGCGGCGGCTGCCAGCTGCATGTCATAGACCGACAGAAATTCAGGCCATTTATAACCACTCTCTGGATTATCAGAACCATCCTGGACCTCTATCCTGATAAATTTTCTTTTTATCCCGACTATTTCGATAAAATTATGGGCAATTCGGAAGTGCGGCTGGCCCTGGAGGCTGGCGTTTCACCGCCGCAAATTGTCCAGAGACTGGAAAAAGACCTGGCCGAGTTTGAGCTTCTGAGAAAAAAATATCTTCTTTACGGTCGCTGAGAACACGGCTTTTCTCTTGCCAGAAACTGCTTTTTTCAGATACAATTAATCGCTCGGCTGGAAAATAAACGGTTGAGGGAGAAAGAGATGGAAGACAGAAAAAGACTTCCTTTGGCTAACCCCATTTCTTTGTTGCTGGACAAAGAAAAGGAAAATTTTCAGAGGCAGGATTTCCTGCGCTTGATGGAACTCCAGCAGTTAGAAATGATCACTTTTCATTACCTTGGTCTTGATGGCCAGATTAAGGATTTAAAGATTCCGGTGACCAGCCGGCAGCAGGCCGAAAGCATCCTGGCTGAAGGGGAAAGGGTAGATGGCTCTTCTCTCTACAAGGGCCTGGTGGATGCCGGAGTGTCGGACCTTTATGTAGTTCCCATTTACCGCTCAGCTTTCCTCAACCCCTTCAACAATAAAAGCCTGGATTTTATGTGTCGTTTTCTGGACAAAGAAGGGAAGCCAGTGAATTTCACCCTGGATAACATTCTGGCCAGAGCCCATCAGAATTTTAAGGTCAATTCTGGCCTGGAACTCTGGACCCTGGGAGAGCTAGAGTTTTTTCTGCTGAGCGACCAGGAAAAACCTGTCTACCAGCTTACCCGGCAGCGCGGTTATCATGCTTCCTCCCCCTTCTTAAAAAGCGGAGCCGTGCTGGATGAAATGGTCAGGCTAATCTCTCAGATTACCGGAGCGGTGAAATATGCTCACAGCGAGGTTGGCTTTGTAGAAAGAGTGGAGAGTGAAAAAGAAGAAATACGGGGCAAGATGGCTGAACAATTAGAAATTGAATTTCTACCCGAACGAGTGGAAGATTCGGCTGACCATCTGGTTCTGGCCAGATGGCTCATCAGGAATGTGGCTTACCGGCACGGGATGGTCGCTACTTTTACTCCAAAGTTAGAGGATGGTGTGGCTGGCAACGGGCTTCATTTTCATCTGGAGTTAAAGAAGGAAGGCAAAAATGTCATGACCGGGCCTGATGGCCGGCTGAGCCTAGAAGCCAGAAAACTCATCGGGGGGCTCTGCCAGTATGCTGATTCTTTGACCGCTTTCGGCAACACCGTGGCGGCTTCTTACCTAAGGTTAGTCCCTAACCAGGAGGCGCCCACCCGGATTTGCTGGAGCGACCTGAACCGTAGTGCCATGATCCGTGTTCCTCTGGGCTGGTCCAGCCTGAGCGACCTTGCTCGCCTGGTCAACCAGCAGGAAAATGAACCTTATAACAGGCAGGAGAGCAAACAAACGGTAGAAATAAGAACGCCTGACGGCAGTGCCCTCGTTCATCTGGTACTGGCTGGTATTCTTATGGCCGCAGACTGGGCATTAAACAGGAAGGCTGAGAATGAAAGCGGAAAGGAAGCCCTGGAACTGGCAGACAAGCTTTATGTCAGCGGCAACATCTTTGCTGACCAGAGACTGCTGCAGAGCTTGCAGAACCTGCCGGGTAGCTGCCAGGCCTCAGCCAGGATTTTACTGGAAAAGCGCAGCCTATATGAAAGAGACGGCATATTTCCGCCGAGTATTATTGATTATATCGCCGGTATGCTGGACAGAGAAAACGACGCTGACCTGCAACAGCAATTAGCCTCGCTTTCCTCTGATAACCGCCTGGTGCTGGCCAGAAGAATAATGCACCGTGATTTACACAAGCATTGAAGGCCCGGGCCTTAAAACTTCAAGCTAACAAACCTCCGGTGCTCAGAAAATTCTGACCGCAGGGTTGACCACAAAGAGTTAAATCTGGCCTGGATTTCCTGGTAGAGAGAAACGCGGGATTCTTCTGGCTCTGCGGCCAGAACATCCTTTTTAACAAACTTTGCCGTCAGTTCGGAGATGGGAATTTTCTCACCTTTTTCCTGGTTGAGGTAGCACCAAATAGCCTGGATGGCTGCTCCGTAAGCCGCTGATTCAGGTTCACTCAGGGTGACCACGGGCAGGTTAAGGACATCAGAGAGAATCTGCAGCCAGACCCGGCTCCTGGCTCCACCACCGGTGGCTCTAATTTCCTGAAGTTTGAGGCCAAGAGTTTTCATCCGTCCGTAGCCATAGGCCAGGTTCAGGATGGTTCCTTCCATCACTGCCCGGGCCAGGTCAGCAGCCTTAAAATTATGGCGGTTGAGGCCAAAAAACACGCCTGAGGCTTCGGGAAGCACAGGCACTCTTTCTCCATCAATAAAAGGCAGGAAGATTAAGCCGTGGGCTCCTGGGACCGAGCTTTCTACCAGCTTTTCCAGCCCCTCGTTATCAACTCCTAAGAGGTTTTTCAGAAGCTCAGTGGTGTTGGTCACGTTCATGGTGCAGAGCAGAGGAAGCCAGCCGCCGGTGCTATCGCAGAAGGCGGCGATTTCTCCTTCCGGGTCTATGAAAGGTTGAGGATAGTAGGAAAAAATAGTGCCGGAAGTCCCAAGACTAACGGTGCCGGTTCCTTCGCTAACGTTGCCCGTGCCGATAGCCGCCATCATGTTATCACCACCACCGCTGGAGACCAGCACTCGTGAAAAGCCATACTTTTCCGCCACCTGGTTTTTCATCCAGCCAACAGCTTCAGCCGGATGGGAAAGCGGAGGCAACTTGCTTTTCAGCTCCGGGTCTATGAGGCGGAGTGCTTCTTCGTGCCAGATTCTGTTTCTAATATCCATCAAGCCCGTTCCAGAAGCATCTCCGTATTCCATGTGCGGACGACCAGTAAAATAGAGATTAAGGAAATTATGGGGCAGAAGGACATGTCGCAAACGGGCATAATTTTGTGGTTCATGCTTTTTCAACCACAAAATTTTAGAAGCGGTGTAGCCGGTGGCCAGGCTGAGACCTAATTTATCCACGCAGGCTTTCCGGCCGCCGAGGGCGGAGATGATCTCTTCTGTTTCGGCCACGGTAGAAGTATCGTTCCAGAGCTTAGCCGGCCGGATAGGTTGAAAGTTTTCATCCAGGGGGACGAAGCCGTGCTGCTGGCCTGATACTCCCAGGCAGACCACTTCATCCGGTTTGATACCAGAGGTCTTGAGCGCACCGCAGATGGCTTCATCCATGGCTTTTAGCCAGGTTTCCGGGTGCTGCTCTGATTCACCTGGTTTAAGTCCCTCAACCATCTGATGACGTCCATAACCCCGGCCCAGAACCTGGCCAGAGTCAATTTCCACCACCAGAGCTTTAGTGCCCTGAGTACCTGAATCAAGGCCTATGGCGTACATGCTTGACCTCTCTGTTTGTTTTAACGATTAAATTAAATATTTAAACAGCTCAAGTAGTCTTCTCGGCCGGTTTTCCTGTCCAGATGCGGCTGAAAATTTTTATCAGGAAAAAGCCACTGATGAGGAGCAAAGCACTCCAGAACAAGCCCAGGGAAAGGCGCCCGTAGAGGAAAGCACCAGCACCGAAAAGTGCTGAGTAGACAAAGAGGCAACCGCTGACCCAGCCAGCCAGAGATTGAGTTAAACTGTCAGGTGAAGGTTCTAAACGGGCTTCTTCTCTAATTTTTTTCCAGCCCGGGCCGGCGGGCCTGACCAGCTGATAAAAGGAAATTAATTTTTCTTTGGCCACGGGTTTGGTGAGATAGGTGACTACCAGCCAGACCAGAGTGGTAAAAGCAATGGTTACCAGAAGGGAGAGGTGCTGGGGAACGGGATGACCGGCTTTACCACGGATAAAGAAATAGACAGCCACGCTGAAGGAACTGGCCATGGCGGCAATTTCCGACCAGGCGTTGATTCTCCACCAGAACCAGCGCAGCAGGTAGATAAGTCCGGTGCCGGCGCCGATAGAAAGCATCAGGTCAAAACTGGCTTTGGCCGATTCCAGCACAAAAGTTAAGAGGCTGGCCAGAATCATGAGCACCACCGTCATCACCCGACCGGCCGCCACGTAATGTTTTTCTTCCTGGCCGGGTTTGATAAAGCGACGGTAAAAGTCATGAACAAGGTAGGAACTGCCCCAGTTAAGGTGAGTAACCAGAGTGGAAACATAGGCCGCCAGCAGGCCAGCAACCATCAACCCGAGAAAGCCTGCCGGCAAAAATCTCAGCATGGCCGGGTAAGCCATGTCATGATTTATTAATCTGGGGTCAACGTTGGGGAAAGCTTTCTGAATGTCAGACAGGTTCGGGTAGATGATAAAAGAACTCAGAGCCACCAGAATCCACGGCCAGGGGCGTAAGGCATAATGGGCAAAATTAAAAAAGAGGGTTCCGGCCAGAGCATCTTTTTCGCTTTTGGCGGCTAGCATACGCTGCGCGATGTAGCTTCCACCGCCCGGTTCTGCTCCAGGATACCAGACTGACCACCACTGAACAAAAAACGGGATGATGAAGACAGAAAGGGCTATGGTCCAGTTGCCGAAATCTGGCAAAAAGGCCAGCACTTTTGGGTCTAGCTTATGAACCAGACCGGAGAGGCCGCCGATTTCAGGTTGTTTCAAAGCAAAAACTGCTGCCGAGACAGCGCCCGTCATAGCAATACCAAATTGAATCAGGTCCACGACCAGAACTCCCCAGAGACCGGCGGTGGCGGCAAAAATGATGTTGATGATGCTGCAGATAATCAAAGTCCTGGACATGGGCCAGCCCAAGATAACGTTGGCAATTTTTGCCGCGGCCAGGTTAACTGAAGCCATGATCACGCAGTTAAAAAATAAACCCAGATAAATGGCCCGGAAGCCACGGACAAAGGAAGCCGGCTTACCGGAGTAGCGCAGTTCGTAGAATTCCAGGTCAGTCAAAACCTGAGACCTTCTCCACAGACGGGCAAAGAAAAAGACCGTCATCATGCCGGTTAAAAGAAAAGCCCACCAGGCCCAGTTGCCGGCTACTCCACTGTTCCGGACGATGTTGGTGACCAGGTTTGGTGTGTCGGTGCTGAAGGTGGTGGCCACCATGGAAATGCCAATTAGCCACCAGGGTGCAGCCCGGCCAGAAGTAAAGAACTCAGCCGTATTTTTTCCCGCCCGGCGGCTCAAAATAACCGGAGGTATAAAACAAATAGCGATGGAGGCAACCACGATTAGCCAGTCAAGTGATGTTAGATGCATTATTCAATCCTTATTTCTGGATTTTTTCAGTTGAATTTTTATACCACAGGGCGGAAAAGCAAGTCAAAAAAATTATCCAAAAATTGCCCTGCTGGTTATATTTTCTGCCAGTCCGGCTTGTGGTCATAAACCCATTGATAGTAATCAACATGTTTAAGTTCTGAAGCCGCATCGCGGTCCAGAAGAATGATGGCCCGGGGATGAAGCTGCAGGGCCGAGGCCGGGACCATACTGGTCACCGGACCCTCTACGGCCAGGGAGATGGCCCGGGCTTTTTTCTTACCGAAAGCCAGAAGCAGACAGATTCTGGCTTCCAGGATGGTACCGATGCCCATGGTTATGGCATGGAAGGGAACATTTTCTTCTCCGCCAAAAAAGACAGCATTATCTTTTCTGGTTTGGTCAGTCAGAGTTTTTATCCGCGTGCGGGAAGCAAGGGAAGAAGACGGTTCGTTGAAGCCGATGTGCCCGTCGGTGCCCAGGCCCAGTATTTGCAGGTCAAGACCACCGGCGGCTTTTATTTCCTGTTCATACTGTTCACAGTAAGCAGGAATATCCTTAGCCAGGCCATCAGGAATGTGGACGTTTTCGGGCTTGATGTTCACCTGGCTGAAAAGATTTTTCCACATGTAGAAGTGAAAGGACGCTGGATGGTCTGGTGCCAGACCGACATATTCGTCCAGGTTAAAGGCTACTACCCGGCTGAAATCCAGGCCTTCTTCCCGGTGCATCCGAACAAGATTTTTATACAGAAGCAAGGGGGTGTTGCCGGTGGCAAAACCAATTACTGGTTGAGGTTTTTCCTGGATGATTTTTTTGACTATTCTGGCGGCCAGCAAACTGGCCTTCTCACTATCAGGCTGGATGATGACTTCCATCTTTCTCTCCTTTAGAGAAAACATAGAAAAAAAGAAGAACCAGATAACCTTATTTTTTTATTTCCGGCAAGGTAGCGGCGGCTACCGCCTGTCGGCGGCTTTTTTCATCAGTCAGTTGAATTTTAATTCTTTGGGAGAGATCCGGGAATTCAGTGTGCAGGACTTTTTCGGCTTCCTCTTTTATCAACTCGCCGCCGATTCCAGAAGTTACCCGGCCAAGAATCATCAGATGCTGGTAATCATAGAATAGAGAATAAAGATGAGCAGTATAACCAAGGTAAAGGCCAATATCCCGGAAGACCTGCCGGGCCCGGTCCTCGCCTTTTTCAGCCAGAGCCTGGATGTCTTTCAGCCTGTCCGGCAGTTTTTTATCTGGCGGAAAATGAAAACCAGCGGCCAGGGCTAACTTATTTACTGCCTGCTGGGAAAAGTACATGGCACCCACGCCTGCATCTCCTGACCATTCATCAACAGCGGCCTGGGGGTTCAGGTCCACCGGCGCAAAAGCCAGCTCATCCAGCCAGCCAGGAAGATGACCGGAAAGGTTGAGATAACCGCCGGCTTCACTGGAACCCATGGCCACACCGAGAACTCCCGGGCTGTTCAGACTCAGGTATCCGGCCAGAGCGGTAACTTCTCCATCATTGAGCACTTCCAAGGGGACACCCCATTCTTTTTGCATGTCCAGGAACATGTTCTTAACTTTTTTTTCAAAAACGTCTTTGGGCACACCGCGAAAGAGCGAAGCAATGCGCACCTGGTTGTTGATGTAAATGCCGGCCGCACTTCCACCTATGGCCTCTACCTTGGGCAGGAAAGAGGCTGCTTTTCGCAGACCGGACTGGATGTGTTCGTAATGGTAGCTGGGGTCAGCTTTATCCTGAGGCTGCCAGGGTATTTCCTCGCTAAAAACTACCTCACCATCTTTAAGAGCGGCTATCTTGAAATCTGAAGCACCCAGGTCAAAACCCAGGCGACAGCCGTCCAGATGGCCACCAAGCTGGAGCTGGTTATCTCTGGCCTGGGGAAAATCTTTTTCCTCCACCAGGCAGACAGCAAAAGGTTTTTCATAAACGGTGCTCATCAGGTTGACATCAAATTGTCGGGGGCCAGAAATGGCGTAGGTCTCCTTTATCAGACAGAACAGAGCTTCTGGCCCGCAGAAATAAATTTTCCAACCGCCTTTCTGCCAGAGTAAAAATTTTATGATTCTTTCCAGGTAGAGCCAGGTCAGGGGCAGAGTTTTTTCTTCGAGTGGTAGCAGGAGATCTTCCCAGGTAGAAATCAGGTGGTTTTCTCTTTCCACGGCTATTTTGATTTTTACAGTGCGGCGGGCTCCCTGAGCCCGGTACCATTCCATAAAAAGTCCCATGGGTATAAAGTCTCGGTCAAAGGTAGGTTTAAATTTTGGCTGGATAAGGCTTTTAAGCTCTGCGGAAGAAATTAACATCTTTTCACCTCTCTAAGTTTTAAAATTATATCAATTTTTGTGGTGATAAAAAATGTCCTGGGCCTCGGAAAAGGCTTTTAGCCTGTTTTTAAAACAGGAAGAAATCTATCCCGCTCTTGCCTTTCTTGAGTCTGTTCAATAACAGCAGGATAAAAATAGTTGGCTCATCCGGCTATATTGTGGGTAAAAATGATAAATTCCTGGTTCCTTAAACCTAAGTTGAATCTTGGCCAACTCATAGGAAATGAAGCTAATTGAGGAAATATAAACAAAATAAAGAACATTCCTCTCCGACCATCTTTTAAAACCTTCATCGTTGAGTCCTCTATTCGCTCATTGAGAGTTATGATTCTTCGAGTTTACCCATTTAAAGGTCGGAAGGAGCAAATTTTTGAGGGTCGCTAAGAAGCGTCTTAAAAATAACGAAATTATTTTTGCCTTTTGCTGTTTAAAAATTGAGAGGTGAGTTTATAAAAAAGCTCATTTTATCCATAGCTTACGACGGGAAAAAAATTCTAAGTATTCGTAATAAAAGTATTCATAATAAAAAAGCGCCAGAAGCACCGCACTTTTAGCCAACGAACCCGGGCTTTATTGACAATGTTGAGCTAATAAAATAGCATAAAAAAAGTTTCTGTTAGGATGGCTGGATAAAAATGCTGGGGAAAGATAAGTTAACCAGAAGATGCCTAACCTGGCTCTTTTTTATTCTGGTAGTTTGCTGGGCTTTTGTCGCGGCCGCCGAAAAAAATATAGCCCGGCCTCTTAAACCGGGAGAAGAGAACAGGGGCCCGTGGTGGATGAAACAAACGGCTCTCACCCCCGAAGGGCTGATGCCCAGTCTGAAAACAAAAAGCTGGTGGAAAAAGGTGGCGGGACTCAAGGTAGGTGAGGAGTTGTTAGGGAAGGAAGGAAAAGCCGAACAGGAAAACATGCTGGTGAGGATTGCCCAGGTTAAAGATAAAAACGGTCAGCAGATAGAAGTTCTGGTCTGGGTTATTGACGATGATGAAGATGGCAGCCTGAAAAAAGGCGGGGATTTTCATGATGACTGTTATGTTTATGACTTTTTCCGCGACGGCAAGGTTGACTTTATGGTTGATTATGCTGATGAGAATAAAGATGGTCAGGCAGACTTTATGGAAGTAAGGTTTTTTGACCGCGGCCGGCTGACCAGGGCCTGGATAGCTTTTGATTACGACCGACTCGGGGAGATGATCAGAATCTCTGACCCGGCGGACCTGATTTCCTCTGAGCTGGAATTTAATCTATCCGGTAATAAGGCTTATTACCAGGTGCGGTATGAACCCCAGAAGCTCGGCTGGGTGCCGGATTCTTTGTATCCTCTGGCTAGCCTGGATCCTGATGGTAACGGTCTGAGCGAAAAGCTGTTCAGGGTCAACCTGAAACCGAACCCCGGGCTAAAACAGGTATTTGAAGAGAAAATGGGGCTTCGGCCTTCTGGCCAGAACGTGGTGGAAATGAGCAGTCTGGAGTTGAGCTTTGACCTGGACCACGGTAATTCAGCGGAAAATCCTTACCACTACGACCTGGGTTTGATTATCAGTGGGCCGGAAAATTATAACCTGCCAGAAATTAAAAATTTTTCGCCCCTCAGAAGGCCTCCCCAAGAATTACCGTTAATACCACCTGACCGTCTGGAAAGTCTGCTCCAAGAAATTAAGGCTAAGGATGTTTTTTTTAGCTGGAAGGAAGTCCATCTACCAACTGAAGATAAAATCCTGAGCCTGACAGAAAAAGAAAACCAGGGCCTGGGCTGGAGCTGGGAAAGGTTTAAAGCTCCTGCTTCCAGTCCGGATGTTCAGAAATGGAATGTCAGAAGAGAAGTAGCCGAAAATTTAAACCGCGGACCGGAGTTTTATTACAGTGAACTTGACCACCGTATTCATCTTTTTAGAGCCAAAAGCGGCTGGTGGCCCATCGGCTACGTGGCTGGTTTACCCCGAATAGGAGAAATCAGGTATTTTGATACGGATGATGATGGTTATTTTGACCGTCAGGAAATCTACCTGGCCAGCAGTGTCCGGCCAGTTTTGATTATTGACGGACCCAGCAGAAAAATAACCAGGTTGCCCTGTGACCTGGAAGCTATCTCTAAGTTTTACAATGAAGAAGTCTTGCCTGGAGCCCTTAACCGGGCAGAAAAATTAATCCAGGCCCTGGCTGAGGTTTTTCCTTACCAGACAACAGAAGAATTCAAAAAGGCTCTGGGCACTTGCGCGGGAAGCGATAAAAGATATCTTCTGGAGGTATATAACTTACTCAGTTTTTTAAGCCTCCGCGACCATTATCTTTCACTGGTGAACCAGAAACTCTTTCAGTCCGGAGAGCCGG
>JBBIRN010000014.1:0-16604 GCA_037441785.1 Candidatus Aminicenantota bacterium
CTGGATGTTCATGACCAGAAATTGCTGAAATCACCACAATTTTTAAGGATGAGCCTTATTGTGATTGACCGCCTGAAAAAGGTATGTTATAAGGATTTATTATTTTGCTGGAGGAGATAAATGTCCCGTTCATTATTTCGCACCAAGCCCATCCAGGAACTTCTGGAAGAAACGACCGAAGCCGGTCACAGTTTGAAGAAAGCTCTTCGGGCCTGGGACCTCATTGCCATAGGCATCGGCTGTATCATCGGCGTCGGTATCTTTGTGCTGCCCGGTGTTCAGGCTGCTCATCACGCCGGTCCGGGCATAATACTCTCCTTCGCCATCGCCGCCCTGGCCTGCGCCTGTTCAGCCCTCTGTTATGCTGAGCTGGCAGCCATGATTCCAGTCTCCGGCTCAGCTTATACTTATGGTTATGCCACTCTGGGCGAGCTGCCAGGCTGGATAATCGGCTGGGACCTGATTCTGGAATACATGGTGGCAGCGGTGCTGGTCAGCACCGGCTGGTCAGCCTACTTCGTCAACCTGCTTAATAACTTGGGAATTCATCTCCCCCAGAAATGGGTGGCTTCGCCCTGGGACCAAAACCCCGGCCTCTTCAACCTGCCAGCCACGCTGATTGTACTGCTGCTTACGGCCCTGCTTATCCGGGGTGTAAAAGAAAGCTCCCGGACGAATATGATTATTGTCATCATCAAGATAGCGGTAATCCTGTTTTTCATCGTCATGGCCGCCCCGCACGTTAACCCGGAAAACTGGAAGCCTTTTATGCCCTACGGCTTTAAAGGAGTGATGACCTCCGCGGCCATTGTCTTCCTGGCCTTTGTCGGCTTTGACGCTGTTTCCACGGTGGCCGAGGAAACGGTTAACCCACAAAAAGATATGCCCATTGGCATCATGGGCTCCCTCATCGTGGCCACCGTTCTGTACATGGCCGTTTCGGCTATCATGACCGGTGTTGTCTATTACACCAGGCTGGGTGTGGCAGACCCGGTAGCTCTGGTACTTAACGAACTTAACAAGCCCTGGGCTTCTATGATTATCAGCATCGGCGCCCTGGCCGGCATTACCTCAGTGCTACTGGTGCTGCTCATGGGCCAGCCGAGAATATTCTTCTCTATGTCCAGAGACGGGCTGCTGCCGGAAACTTTTTCCCGTGTTCACCCCAAATTTAAAACCCCGGTAACCACCACGCTGGTCACCGGCGGGATTGTGGCCCTGGCCGCCGGGCTTACCCCGATTAACGTATCTTCTGAGCTGGTCTCCATCGGAACTCTGTTTGCTTTCATCATCGTTTGTTCGGGGGTTATTCTACTTCGTTATAAGAGACCGGACTACCGCCGGCCGTTCAAAGTGCCCATGTTCCCCTACCTGCCGGCCATCGGTGCTCTGCTCTGCGCCTACCTGATGATCAGCCTCCCCCGGACTGCCTGGGAACGGTTCGTTATCTGGCTGGCCATCGGCCTGACGATTTTCTTCTTATACGGTCGGAAACACAGCCGCTTGGAAAAAGAACATCAGCAGTAATCTTTTAAAATTTTAAAGGGAGACAGTCTGTAACCTGAAAAAGCTCTCGGCCTCTCTATTTTCGTGGCCACGGGAAACATTTTTCGGTCAAGGCTGGATTTTTCCGCCGTATGTGGTAAAATAACCGCCGAGTAGAAAGTAATTTCGCTTACTCCCCCGAAAAAGGGCTAATACATCCCATAAATAACGAAGAGGTGCTTTATTCTATGGAAAGAACGATTGAAAGAATGCGGAACATCGGTATAAGCGCTCATATCGATTCCGGCAAGACCACCCTAACCGAGCGCATCCTCTACTACTGCAAAAAAATCCACCGCATCCACGAAGTTAAGGGCAAGGATGGTGGCGGAGCCACCATGGACT
This sequence comes from Candidatus Aminicenantota bacterium, assembly GCA_037441785.1. Classification (GTDB taxonomy): domain Bacteria; phylum Acidobacteriota; class Aminicenantia; order Aminicenantales; family Saccharicenantaceae; genus Saccharicenans. The sequence continues at coordinate 1,891 of JBBIRN010000014.1, forward strand.
ACATGGACTTAGAAAGAGAACGTGGTATTACCATCACTTCTGCCACCACCAACGTTACTTGGAAAGATTATTCCATAAACATCATTGATACACCGGGCCATGTGGACTTTACCATTGAAGTAGAAAGGTCACTACGCGTTCTGGACGGAGCCATCCTGGTCCTCTGCTCGGTCGGTGGTGTTCAGTCCCAGACCCTGACCGTTGATAAGCAGCTCAAGAGATACAAAGTTCCGGCTCTGGCTTTTATCAACAAACTTGACCGCATCGGCGCCAACCCCTACAAGGTTAAAGACCAGATAAACGACAAGCTCGGACGCCGGGCCGCTCTGGTGCAGATTCCCATCGGACTGGAAGACAACTTCCAGGGGGTGGTGGATTTAATCAAGATGAAAGCCATTTATTTTGACGGGGCTAACGGCGAGATAGTTCGGGAAGAGGAAATTCCGCCTGAGCTTGAAGATGAAGCCTGGCAATATCGGGAAGAGCTGCTGGATGCCGTCTCCCTCTTTTCTGACGAACTGACGGAAGCCATCCTGGAAGACCGGGTGAGCGAAGAAATTTTGCTTCAAGCCATAAGAAAAGGCACTATCAGCCGCGAATTCATGCCCATTTTTCTTGGCTCCGCTTACCGGAATAAAGGGGTTCAACCCCTGCTGGATGGCGTGGTTAATTTCCTACCGAACCCGGCCGAAGTGGAAAACATTGCCCTGGACCTGGATGACCAGGAAAAACAAATCGTGCTCAGGCCTGACCCGCAGGCTCCCTGCGTGGCTTACGCCTTCAAGCTGGAAGATGGGCCTTACGGCCAGCTAACCTACATCCGCATTTACCAGGGCCGAATTAACCGCGGGGATGAATTGTTCAACAGTCGTTCCAAGCAAAAGTTCAAAGTTGGTCGGGTGGTACGCATGCACGCTGACCACATGGAAGATATTGAAGGTGCTATCGCCGGTGATATCATTGCTCTCTTTGGCGTGGACTGTGCTTCTGGCGATACCATCTGTGCTCCTGGGCTCAACTATGCCATGACTTCTATCTACGTGCCGGAGCCAGTTATTTCGCTGGCCATAGAAGCTGTGGATAAGATTTCTGCTGACCGACTGGCCCGGGCCCTTAACCGCTTTACCAAAGAAGACCCCACTTTCCGCGTTTACATAGACCCGGAATCCAAGCAGACCATCATCCAGGGCATGGGCGAACTGCACCTGGATGTCTACATTGAGCGCATGAAACGAGAATATAAAGTAGAAGTCACCACCGGACGCCCGCAGGTGGCTTACCGCGAGACTATCACTACCCGGGCTGATTTTGATTACACCCATAAGAAGCAGACCGGCGGGGCGGGACAGTACGGCCGGGTCATCGGCTACCTTGAACCCTTTGAAGGAAATTACGAATTTGTTAACGAAGTGAAAGGCGGGCACATTCCACGAGAATTTATTCCTTCCTGCGATAAAGGTTTCCAGGCCTGTCTGAAAAAAGGTCAGTTGATTGGCAGCCCGGTCATTGGCGTCAGAGTGGTTCTGACTGATGGTCAGTACCACCCGGTTGATTCTTCCGACATTGCTTTCCAGATGGCGGCTCAGGGAGCTTTCAAACAGGCTTACAAAAAGGCCAAACCGCAGATTCTTGAACCAATCATGCGCGTGGTGGTAGAAACGCCTTCAGAGTTTTCAGGAAATGTTTTTGGCAGCCTCAACCAGCGGCGGGGCATCATCGTCAGTTCCGTGGAAGATGGAACCTACTCCCGCATAGAAGCTGAGGTGCCTTTATCAGAAATGTTTGGCTATTCTACGGTCCTGCGTTCTATGACCCAGGGCAAAGCTGAGTTTACCATGGAATTTTTAAAGTATGGACGGGTGCCGGCTAACATTGCCGAACAGCTCATGGAAGAATACCGGAAAAAGGTTGAACAAGATAACAAAAATTAGAGAGGGAGAGCATCATGGTCAGGAAAACACTTTCCTCCAGAAGCCCGATAAAAACACTGGAAAAGAACATCACCGGCGGCGTGGGACCGGGTAAGCTGGGGGTCTTTGCTTCACGGAAAGGCGTGGGCAAGACCGCCTGTCTGGTGCAAATTGCCCTTGACCGCCTGCTGGAAGAAAAACCGGTTATCCACGTTTCTTACGCCAGCCGCGTTGATTACATCATTAGCTGGTATGAAGAAATATTTAAAAACCTGTCCACCCGGGAAAACCTGAAGTCCGCCATGGAAGTACATGACCGCATCATTCGCCACCGGGTCATCATGAACTTCAGACAGGAAGGGATGCCCGCGGCTCAGGTGCTGAAAAGCCTGGAAGCACTGCTTGGCCCTGGAAATTTTCCGGCGCGCACGATTATCGTGGATGGTTTTAATTTCTACCTGCCCTGCCGGGAAGACCTGGAACTTTTCAAAAAATTCGCTGTTGAGCATCAACTGGAAATCTGGTTCAGCTGCTCTCTCAAAGGCGAAGACCCGCTGTTTGATGAAAATGGGGTTCCTTTTGTCCTAAAAGATTATCTGGAAATCATAGACATCATCATTACTCTGGAACATTTCCAGGGAAAAGTTAAGCTGCACCTGGTCAAGGACCATCAGCAACTGCCCGGAAAGAAACTCCGGCTGCAGCTTGACCCGCAGACCTTGCTGCTGGCGCGGGATTAAGAGGCCAGGTTTTTTTCTCTGCCCGGGGAAAAATTAACTTCCCGGCCCTATTCACCTCCACCTACCCGCTCTTAATTCCCCCCGTCAAGGTTTAAATTTTCTCCCTTTTTAAATCATTTTGATTTCTATCTCCCCTTTTAGTTCGCTAAATAAAATTATCCAGGTTCAGCGCAAGATAGCCGAATCTCCAGAAAAGTCAGTCAATCTTTCATCCCTGGCTGAGATGACAGGCTATTCCCCCTCCTGGCTTTCCCACAACTTTAAAAAACTTTCTGGAGTTTCATTACAAAGTTACTTAGCTAAGATGAAATGCTGCTCGGCACTTTGGCAAATTCTGGCCTCGGGGAAGCCCATAAAGACCATAGCCCTTGAAGCTGGCTACAAGCCCCTCTATTTTTCTAAATTATTTAATAGGATTTTTGGCTTACCCCCTTCCTCTCTTAGAAAGCTCCTCTGGCAGATTCCTTGACTAACACCCGGCCCCTGATTATGATAGACAGAGTGAACGAAGAATTAACCGCAAATAAAAATTATCCCGAAAAACGGATATTTAATGACCATAAAGGGAGGTGTTTCCATGCCCAGAAAAACCGGGCTGAGCATTTTTTTAATTTTCATCTTCATACTGGCTATTACGACCATGAGTGAAGGAGCTTTCAAGAAAGAAGACATCAAAGTTTTTAAGCTGGACAACGGGCTTAAAGTCATTCTCTACGAAGACCACAAGATACCCAACATTTCTTACTACACCTTTTTCAAAGTTGGCTCTCGCAACGAACGTCCTGGACTGACCGGCGTCTCCCACTTCATAGAGCACATGATGTTCAACGGCACCCAGAAATTTGGCCCAGGGGAATTTGACCGCCTCATGGAATTTTACGGCGGGGCTAACAACGCCTACACCGGTGATGATTTTACGGCCTACACCGACTGGTTTCCCAGCCAGGCCCTGGAAAAAATGGTGGAGCTGGAGGCCGACCGAATGCAGGGATTATTGTTTGACCCCAAAGTCCTTGAATCAGAAAGAGGTGTGGTGGCTTCCGAACGCCGGATGAGTGTGGAGAACAACAACGAAGCCATCCTGTACGAAAACGTCCGGGCCACAGCCATCATGGCTCACCCTTACCACTGGGATGTCATCGGCTGGATGAGCGACATTCTGAGCTGGCGCCGGGAGGAAGTTATGCAATACTACCGAACCTACTATGCGCCTAACAACGCCATCCTGGTGGTCGTGGGAGATTTTGAGACCGCCAGATTGATGGAGCTCATCAAGAAATACTACAGCCCAATTCCGGCCCAGACCCCACCGCCACCGGTCACCACTACCGAACCACCGCAGCTCGGCCGGAAAGAGGTGGTAATCAAGAAAGAAGCCCAGACGCCATCGTTTATGGTTGTCTACCACGGCCCAAAATGTACTGACCAGGACTTCTTCGCCCTGTCGCTCCTGGAAAAACCCCTGCTTCAGGGTGAAAGCAGCCGCCTTTACCGCCGGCTGGTAAGAGAGGAACAGTTAGCCATAAACGTCTCCGGCGGAATTGAAGAAAAAATAGACCCCTTCCTTTTCTCCATCTACGTCAAACCCAGAGCCGGAGCTGACCTGGAGCGTATTGAAAAAATCGTGGATGAAGAGTTAAACAAAATCATTGAACAGGGAATAACTGAACAGGAATACCAGAAAGCCCTGAACATCATCCGCAGCGATTTCTACTTTGGCCTGCAGACGAATTCTGGCAAAGCCAACCTGATCGGCGCCGTGGAAGTCCTGACCGGAAACTACGAAAACCTGTTCCACACCATTGACCGCTACTCTTCAGTAAAAAGGGAAGAAATTCCGGCCGTCGCCAAAAAATACTTCCACGAACTCAACAAAACGGTGGGTAAATTAATCCCGTAGGGAGGGAAATAATGAACACCAGAAAAATCATTCTTTCTTTGCTTTTTATATTAATCTTTACCTCGGGGATGGTCATGAGCACTGAAAGATTACCGAAGCCTGAAAAATTTGTCCTGGATAATGGATTGACTGTTTATTTCTACCGGAATCCGGAGTTACCGCTGGTGAGCTTCAGGATGCTCATTCCCGGTGCCGGCACAGCCTTTGAGCCCGAAGGATACGACGGCCTGGCCAGCCTGACCGCCGAGCTTCTGCAAAAAGGAACCAAAACTATGTCGGCCGAGGAAATAGCTGAAGCCTTGGACTTTCTGGGCGCTCGCTTTACCATCAGCGACGCCGAGGAATACGCCACGGTTTACGGCGAATGCCTTTCCGAACACCTCCCGCGGCTGCTGCAGATTGCCTCTGATTGCCTGATGGCTCCAGCTTTTAAACCTGAAGAATACCAGAAAGAACTCGCCCGGAAGAAAGATAGCCTGAAAGCCATAAAAGACAACCCCGGTTCAGCCCTGCGTCAGTATTTCAGGAAAGCTTATTTCGGCCAGCATCCTTTCGGTCACCTCTCTACCGGAACCGATGCTTCACTCGAGCGCATGTCACTGGAAGAAATAAAAAAATTCTACGCCGCCCGCTACCGGCCGGACGTAGCTATCCTGGCGGTAGTTGGTGAGGTAGAAAAGAGTAAATTACAGGAGATGCTGAAAACCACGCTGGGAAAATGGCCTAAACCCGGCAGCCCGGCTCCCTCTACCACTATTCCGCCTCTACCTGCTCCAAAAGGGAAAAAGCTTCTTTTTGTGGATAAGCCAGACGCCACTCAGTGTTATTTTGCCCTGGGCGCGCCTGGTTACCCGGTGGTCGACAAAATCTCCGCCCCGGCCAGCGTCATGAACACTCTGTGGGGCGGACGTTTTACTTCCTGGCTCAACACCGAGCTGAGAATAAAACGCGGGCTGACCTATGGGGCCAGCAGCAGCTTTCAATCCTGGAAAAACGGTGGCCTGTTCATGGCTTCCTCTTACACCAAGAACGATAAAATCGGTGAGATGCTGGACATTACTTTTGACCTACTCAAAAAAGCCAGAGAGCAGGGTTTCTCCGCGGAAGAGACGGAAAGCGCCCGCAATTACATCCTGGGCCAGTTCCCCCAGAGGTTGGAGACAAACGGGGCTAAAGCCAACGCTTACCTTCAGGTCATCTACTACGGCCTGGGCTTTGATTACTTTGACAGGTATCTCAACGAAATCAACGCCGTAAAAACAGAAGCCCTGAAAGGCGTTGCCCAGCGCCTGCTGCCAGAAAAAGACTTTGTTCTGGTGGTGGTCGGCAAGGGCAGTGAAGCTTTGAAACTTCTGGAAAAGTACGGCCCGTTTGAGGTCAAGAAGATTACTGACCCCGGCTTTTAAGCCCAGAAGATTGCTCGGTCCTGAAAATTAACTTTTAAAATTTAGCTATTTGAAAAAATTTAAAAACAGGGTGATTATCACCGCGTTGGTAAAGTCAATAAAAAAGGCTCCGACCATGGGCACCACCAGGAAAGCCCGCGGCGCTCGGCCGTAGCGTTCCACAATGGCTTTCATGTTGGCCATGGCATTGGCGGTGGTTCCCAGGCCAAAGCCACAATAACCGGCGCTCATGACCGCAGCTTCATAATCCTGGCCCATAAACTTGAAAATAACCAAAGCCGCCAGCGCCACCAGCCCCACCTGAGCCAGAAGAATTATCAGCATGGGCAGAAAAAGACCGGCCAGTTCCCACAATTTTAAAGTCATAAGGGCTATGACCAGGAAAAGGTTCAGCGCCACATGGCCCAGGTCGTCAATGACTTTCTGGTCCAGCGCCAGCCAGCCGGTCAGGTCATCAAAATTTCTGATGAGCGCAGCCACAAACATAGCTCCGATGTAAGCCGGCAGAGTGATGCCGAGAGAAGAAAACCATTTGCTGACCCAGGAGCCAACCCACATAGCCAGCAAAATTATGACCACGCTTTTTAAGAGCACAAAAGAGCTCTGTTCCTCATCACCGGGCTTTCTCTTTTTTCCTCTGGTCAAGAGCTCTTCCACTACCTCTTCCGCTTCCTCTGGCACGGCGATTTTTTGTTCTTTGCCGCGGGCTTTTCTTAATCTATTCTTTTCTATTAAAAACGTGCCTACCGGCCCGCCCAGCAAACCGCCGGTTATTATGCCAAAAATAGCGGCTGCCACTGCGGCCGTGGTCGCCCCCTGCACCCCGGCCTGTTCAAAAACCGGGCCAAAAGCCAGAGCTGTGGCTGGCCCACCGGTCTGAGTCACTGAACCACAGATTACTCCCAGAAGCGGATGCAGACCGAAGGGAAGCGCCAGCAGCAGCCCCAGGACATTCTGCAGCACGACCATGACCGTGGCTATCAGGAAAAACAGCAAAACTTGAGGTCCACCAACTTTTAAAAGTGAGAGACTGGCAGCAAAACCTATGGTGGTGAAAAAAGCAATCATCAGCGGGTCGCGCAGAGTAGTATCAAACTGCACCGGGTTAATCTGGTAATGATGAAAGACAAGAGTGGCCAGCGAAACAAGCAATCCGCCGATTACTGGCGCTGGAATGTTGAACCGGTCCAGAGGCTTTATCCAGCGGCGCAGCCCATAGCCCAGAAACAGCACCAGGCCGGCAAAAGCTACAGTTTGAATCAGGTCAAGTTTGAGCACGCGGGTTCCTTCCCTCACCACCAACCGCTAAAAATTCTATCAACTTTTCTTCCTGGAAGCGGCCTTTTGCAGCAATCTTTGTCTGGTGTAGGGAATCAGTCCACCGGCATCAATGATGGCCTGCCTGGCTGCTGGCAGCGGCTCCACCCTGAATTCCCGGCCAGAAGTTTTGTTGATGACTTTGTCCGGTAAAATTTCCAGCTCGTCCCCTTCTTCGGCTTCAATTCCCGGGCAGACCACTACTTTGAGGCCCAGGTTGATGGCGTTCTGCAGGAAAATGCGGGCAAAATTCTTAGCCACGATAACCAGTTCATGTCCTTTGAGGGTAGAAGCTGCCTGCTCCCTTGAAGAACCACAACCGAAATTCTTTCCGGCCACCACCACACTGCCCGGTGGAATTTCTCCTTTTTTGAGCCTGGCGTTGAATTCAGGAAAATCGGCAAAAGCATACTGCGGCGTTTCCGAAGGCAAGACCGTGGCCATGAACCGGCCAGGATAAATGATGTCGGTTGATATATCATCACCGAGTTTTAAAACTACCTTGGCCATGTTATCTGCCTCCTTTCCTGGGGTCAGTAATGAACCCGGTTAGGGCTGAAGCCGCGGCCACGGCTGGCGAGCAGAGATAGACCTCAGCCTTGGGGTTGCCCATGCGGCCTTTAAAATTCCGGTTAGTGGTAGAAAGGGCCACTTCGCCATCACCCAGAGCGCCCTGGTGAACACCCAGGCAGCAGCCGCAACCCGGGTTCATAATCACCGCGCCGGCTTTAACCAGGTCAGCAATGTAGCCGAGCTTAAGCGCCTGCTGGTAAATGCGGAAAGAAGCGGGAAAGACCAGCATCCTTACTCCTCTGGCCACCTTTTTGCCTTTAAGGATTTTAGCCGCCACGGCCAGGTCATCCAGACGGCCGTTGGTACAGGAGCCAATAACTATCTGGTCCACTTTGACCTTGCCCACCTTGCTGACCGGCTTAACGTTATCAACGGTGTGCGGGCAGGCCACCATGGGCTCCAGCTCTGAAACATCAATTTCTACCACCTGGTCGTACTCTGCCTCCGGGTCAGGACCAAAAACTTCAACTTTGTCCTTAACCCCGGCTTCTTCCTTTAAATAACGAAGAGTTTCTTTGTCCGGTGGCACAATTCCGGAAGTGGCACCAGCTTCTACGGACATGTTGCAGACGGTCAGGCGCCCGGAAGTGCTCATGCGCTCTACGGCTGGACCGTGGTACTCCAGCACTTTAAAATTAGCTCCTTCAGCCGTAATCTTGCCAATGAGATAAAGAATAAAATCCTTGGGCAAAACATAACGGCCAAACCGTCCGGTGGCCACTACTTTGATAGTTTTGGGAACTTCCACGTTCACCGCCCGGCCGAGGGCCCAGACAGAAGCCATCTCCGTGGCCCCAATGCCAAAGCTAAAAGCACCCAGGGCCCCGTGCGAAGTAGTGTGGCTATCAGTGCCCACCACCACCGTACCCGGCCGCACATAACCACTCTCAGGCAGAATCTGATGGCAGATGCCGCCTTCATCACCGCGGATGTCGTGGAATTTCTTGATTTTCTGAGCCGCCACAAACTCGCGGATTTTTTTCTGGTTGGTAGCAGTCTTGGAACTTTCGGCCGGCACCCGGTGGTCAAAGATGATGGCAATCTTATCCGGGTCCCAGACTTTTGGTTTTAAGCCCGTCCCCTGGTAAATTTCCAGGAACTGATTGATGACCAGAGCCGCATTCTCGTGGGACATAGCCAGGCTGACAGCTGGCTCCACCACTTCACCGGCTTTAACTTCTTTTCGGCCGGTGGCTCTGGCCAGGATTTTTTCCACCATGGTCATAGCCATTGGTTGATGACCTCCTTCCCTGATTTTATACCCCGGCCGCCAGCCGTGATGGCTTCGGTCAGGATTTTTAACTTAAAGCCTTTGCGGCTCACTCTTCTTCCGCCTGCCTTCAGGCCAGTCTGTTTTATTTATACTTGACCTGGATTTTTTCCTTGGGCAAAAACTCTTCTTCCAGAGCGCGGTAGTCTTTCAAGCCAACAAAAGTGGTGTATTCTTCAAAGCTGCTCAGCCAGTGAGTCTGACCGGCCAGGATGCCAGTCGGAGAATTTTTCAGCGCCGTAAAGAATTCGGTCAGGGCCTTGTGCATGACCATGATGGAAGCCACGGGTATTGACACCCGGCCCACGCCCATTTTGGCCAGCTCTGGAATGGGGATGAGTTCAGTCTTAACACCAGTCACCGCATCCATCAGGTTAACTGAGAGCGGTCCTTTGATTTCTTTCACGGCTCTTTCAATATCAGCTCTGGACCTTATGCCATCAATGAAAACCAGGTCAGCACCAGCTTCCAGGTACAGGTTGCACCGTCTGATGGCTTCATCCAGTCCGGCTATGGCGAACACATCTGTCCGGGCGTTGATGATGAAATCCGGGTCCAGTCTGTCCCGGACCTTAGCGCAGGCTTTAATCTTTCCCACCATTTCTTCAGCCGGAATGACTTCCTTCCCGGCCATGTGACCGCAACGCTTGGGGAAAACCTGGTCTTCAATGTTCATGCCGGCTGCGCCCATGGTTATAACTCTCTCGGTGACCCAGGCCGCGTTTATGGCATTGCCACCGCCGGTATCCAGGTCAGCCATAACCGGAATGTTGACCGCCTGCACAATGTTCCAGGTCAGGTCCAGAATGTCTTTCATCTGTACCAGACCCACATCAGGTTTGGCCAGCAGAGAACCGGCCAGACCAAAGCCAGAAACCTGAATGGCTTCAAACCCACACTTTTCAATGATTTTGGCACTCAGGGCATCATGACAGCCAGGAACCACTACGGCCCGGCGTTCCATGATTGCTTTTCTCAGGACTGTTGTTTTTTTCATCTCTTTCTCCTCAGTTGTTTATTTTTAAGTAATTATTATAATAAGAAACATGTTTTTTTACCACTAAAGATGTGCAGGAGGCATGATGAGCGACAGACAGAACCAGAACTGGCCGGCTGATTTTTTCACTCCAGAAGAACTGGAAGAATTTGCCAGGCTGGGAGAAAAATTCTCGTTTAAAGAAATGGCTGAGTACCAGAAAAAATGGCTTGAGCTGATTGAGGAAATCAAACAAAACCTCAACCTGCCACCTGAAAGCCAGGAAGCGCAAAAGCTCCTGGACAGGTGGGAGAAACTCCTGGACGAAGGCTATCAGGGGCATGAAGAACTGCTGGAGAAAGTTCTCAGGGCCTACAGCCAGTCAGCCATTCCGGCCGAATACAACCTGATTGAGCAGCCGGTCTGGGAATTCATAAAAAAAGCCAAAGCCGTTAGAAAAGAAAATCCTTAAAGGAGTGGCTCAGCCTTTAAAACCAGATGAAACCAGTTTTTGAATACCTTTTCGGCTGGTTCCGTCAGGCACCGCAACCAGCCCGCCGGGCTCTTCTGGCTTCCTGCTTCGGCTGGATGCTGGATGCCTTTGACGTCATGCTCTACGCCATGGTCCTGGCCTACCTGATGCAGGACCTGTCCATCTCCAAGCCGACGGCCGGGCTGCTCGGTTCTCTGACGCTTCTGGCTTCGGCTTTTGGGGGCATGATTTTTGGTTTGGTGGCTGACCGTTTTGGCCGCACTCTGGCCCTGCGCCTGAGTATCTTAATCTACTCTGTTTTTACCGCTCTGTGCGGCCTTTCCCAGAACGTCATCCAGCTGGCTGTTTTCCGCCTTTTTCTGGGCCTGGGTATGGGCGGAGAGTGGGCTTCCGGAGCAGCTCTGGTTTCAGAGTATTTCCCATCTGAACATCGGGGTAAAGCCCTGGGCTTCATGCAGAGCTTCTGGGCCATTGGATATGCTTTAGCCGCCTTAATTACCGCCATCGTCCTGCCTAAATTTGGTTGGCGGGCGGTGTTTTTTACTGGTATCCTGCCTGCTCTTATCGTCTTCTGGATCTGGAACAAAGTAGAAGAACCGGAATTATGGAAAAAAGCCAGGAAAGAATTTAAAAGTCCTGCGCAGCTGAAGGAACAACCGCCCTCTGCAGAAGCAGCCGTCAGCGCCAGCCAGCCGGAGCTCAGGGGAGAGGCTGGAGATAAGCACTCTTTGTCTGGAGCAAATTACAAAAAATCGGCAGAAATCGAAAAAACCAGCCAGGCGCCTGAAATGGCCAGCAGAGAATATATGAATAATCATTCATATATTAGGCCGGCAGCCAAAAGATTTTCCTCTCACCTGGCAAAGCTGACTTTGCTCGTCACTTTGATGAACGCCCTGACCATGTTCGCCTGGTGGGGCTTTAACCTGTGGATACCCGGTTATCTTTCCCTGGGACGTGAGGCTGGAGGTGTTGGCCTCAGCACCCGGCACATGTCTTCTCTGGTGATGTTCATGCAGGTGGGCATGTGGCTGGGCTACCTGACTTTTGGCTACATCAGCGATATCTTCGGCCGGAAGAAAAGCTATGTCCTCTTCCTGATTACAGCCAGCCTTCTGGTTTTTCTTTATTCCATCACCCCTTCACCATCGCTTCTGCTTTTTTTAGGGCCACTGGTAGCCTTTTTCGGCACCGGATACTTTTCCGGTTTTGGAGCCTTAACCGCTGAACTTTACCCCACGCGAATCAGAGCCACGCTTCAGGGCATTACCTACAACTCCGGGCGAATCGTTTCCGCCATTGCTCCTCTGGCTATTGGCTCACTGGCTCAACAGCACGGCTTCAAAGTCGCTTTCTGGCTGGTATCCGTGGCCTTTATCCTGGCGGCCCTGACCTGGTCGGCCATCCCAGAAACCAAAGGCAAGGAACTGGACTAAAAAGAATAATAACTGATCCTGGCAATAATCTTATCACCAGTTTATGCGAACCAAATTATCAAGCACATTTATCATAAATAAAAGCGGCGGCCAGATAATAACAGGCATCAGGATAAAAAGCACCTTATTTACAGGCCGTTTTAATTCTGATTTATAGACAATCAGAAGATTTTTATAAGCGATGACAAGACAAATAAAAGCTATTAGAAAAGAAATTGCGGGCCAGAAGTAAAAGCTCGGATTCGAAAGAAAAATAGAAGCCCGGCCTATTTTACCATCAATTTCATATGGAGGCTTCGCCATCTGGACTCCAGCCCCAATGCCGATAATAGGCATCAAGGATAGCGCTATAAAGGACGGGGTCCACGGCCCGGCCAGCATAAGGACCGGCAGTCAAAGGTTCTAAAAACTTTGGCGGAATAAAAGCATCGTAGTCGCGCTTTCTTCCCTGCTGGTTGTTGATGTGGCGCTCAAGAGTATAAATCCTGCGTCCGCACTCCTTAAGGCTTTCCGCCGTATACTCAAACCCGGTCAGGGCCCGGTACATCTCCAGAAAAGTCGGCGAAGTAAAATCTTCCGTGAAAAAGTCACAGAGGCCCAGGGAATCGGTCAGCGCCTTACCTACCTGACTGCCGGCCACATAAGCCGCCAGGTCCTCAGCTCCCTGCAAACCAGCTTCTTCAGCCTGAATGGTCCAGGCGTAGGTATGGTCGCCGCGGCCGCGGTTGGAGGTGCCGTAAGCAGTAAACATCCCGGGAAAAACCTTGGGTTCAATGCCCGCATAGCCCAGACCCGCGTAAGCGGTCGTCAGACAGCGCACTATCTCTTCTGGTTTTACCTGACTCAAAGATTTAACCAGCTCTTCAACCACCAGATCAGTTGGCTGCGACAGAAGCCGGCCGAGCTCCGAGCTTCCATAAACTATCTGCTCCAGAGCTTTCATCATACTCTGCCCATCGCCAAAGGCCGGCGCGCCGGGGAATTTCAGCCATCCCTTTTCGTTAAGCTCCATGGCTCCGGCCATGACACTGCCAAAAGTCATGGTATCCACGCCGTATTCATTGCACAGGTGGTTCAGAAAGAAAATGGCTTCCCGGTCCGTCAGGCAGCAGTTTATCCACAGAGCTACGGTTTCAAACTCGGGTCTGACGCCTTCGCCGGCATAAGGTTCGCTGCGAACCGAAGCTGCCCGGCTGCAGAGAATATGCCGGCAGCGGTTGCAGACTTTATGCTTGCCCGCAATCTCCAGAAAAGCCCGGGTAGAAACGTTTTTATAAAGCTCCGGGTCAAAATAGCCTTCAGCAAAATTGTGCCAGGGAAGATAACCGCCGAGTTTCCCCAGGTAACCGCCGTTAAAAGCCCGGTCCAGCCACCAGGTAGTGCCGGTTTCTGGCCGGAAAGAAGCTGTCCAGTTCGGGTCGTGGACATGATTTTTAACCGACTCATCAATCTGCCTGGCGGTCTCAAGAAACTTATCACGGTCATAGTAATCAGGAAGCGAGTGGCCATAGGCCGTGATGGCCACCAGGTTTTTGGAGCCAAAGACCGCTCCTGCTCCACCGCGGCCAAAATTTCGGTGGTAGTCCGCGGTTAAGCAGGCAAAAGCCACCTGGTTCCAGCCGGCTGGCCCGGCGCAAACCGTTGAGGAGCCGGGGTGCTTTTGGCTCAAAAAATCAATTATTTCAGAGACCCGGCGCAGGACCTTTTTCCCGTTTTTCTCTTCAAAAAGTTCGGGCTCTGCTTTGAGAATTTCTACTTTACCTTCATTTACCAGAATCCTCACCGGCTTTTCTGCCCGGCCGTCAATGATGAGCTGGTCAATCCCAGCCCGCTTGAGCATGTTCGGGAACAAGCCTCCGCAGCTTGAGTGAGTGAGCAAACCAAAGACCGGCGGTCGGTTTCCCAGCCAGGGTTGTTTTCGCGGGGAATAAGTAAAAGGACTGATAAAAGAACACGAACCCCGGCCAGCCGTGGGAATAGTCGTATCATTTAAGGATGATTGGCCGATGATGAGGCGGTTTGAGGGTGAGAGAGGGTTTTTTAACCCGCCATTTTTCTTAAGATGCTGATAAATGAGATAGGCCTGAACTCCCCTGCCGCCCAGATAAAGGCGGTAAACTTCAGGCTCAGCTTCTTGCAGTTCTACTGTCAGATTGTTCAGATCCACAAAAGACCAGCGTCCGGTGTAACCAAAAAACTTTCTGCCTTTGTTCATTTTCTTCTTAATCCTTTAAAAGATAATTGAAAAATAAACTACCAGCATTATAGAAAAAACCCGCTGCGGCCTTCAAATGGTTTGTTTAACTGCGGGTTAGCGCACCCCGCCAGTATAAATCACCGGCCTGGGGTGACAGATTACGCTCAGGTTCTTTATTTCCTGTCCGGGCTTAACTTCCAGCTTTAAGGGCAGGCTGGTAAATAATTTCAGCCGGGAGGGTATGGTCTGCTCATCCACTAAAAGTTCATACTTTCCCGGGAATATATTTTCAAACCTGAACTCTCCCTTTTCGTCAGTATAGGTATTGATTTCCTCCGGCTGCCATTTTCCGGTTAAGTCAACGCTAACCTGACTGACTTCGGTGGAGACCGGTTTTAAAAAAACCAAGACATCTTTTAAAACCTGGTCGCCCTGGTCAAAAACTCCGTTCTTGTTGGCATCCAGGAAAATTGTTCCCCTGATGTTTGCCCCCTCA
>JBBIRN010000014.1:16650-17355 GCA_037441785.1 Candidatus Aminicenantota bacterium
CCACCACCACAGTCTGTCTTTCCGGCGTCAGAAGATAGAACTCGGCGGGAATCTGCCTGAGGTCAACTTCCAGAGTATGCAGTCCTTCCACCACGCGGGGAAAAGTAAACTTCCCCTGTTCATTGCTAACTGCCAGGCTGCCATCCTCCAGTCGCACTTCCACTCCAGACATGGGCTTTTCCCCCGGGTCATAAAGGCCATTCAGGTTCTGGTCAGAAAAAATCAGACCCTCCAGGCGGCCGGAGCCAGAAATTTCTAAGCCGGCTGCCCGGCCCTGAAACACCGGGGCCTGTCCCCAGTTAAAACGTTTATCCACTTTCAGGGTGAGCCAGTAATTGGCCGGCAGCGTGGACTGGATGGGCCAGCTGGCTCTTAAATCAAGCCTGACTTTCATCTGCCAGGGAAGCTGCTTGCCCACTCCCAGCAGAAGTTCCACCCTTTTACTCTCACTTGAGTAAGGATACTCCATCAGGTAATTGGTATAATCAAGCTCACCGTAAAAATCCGTTGACCACAGGAAAGGAGAATAGCCGGCCAGGCGAAACCGATTCTGGGTCAGGGTGCGGTTCTGGAGATAATCAAAACGACGGGCGTTTTCCACTTCCGCCAGCAGGTAAGAACCGCGGCTATAATTGTAAGTCAGGCCCAGGTAAAAGGAAGGATAAGTAAAATCGTTCTGGTTCTGAAGACGGTCGTCAAACTTCT
>JBBIRN010000014.1:17385-17916 GCA_037441785.1 Candidatus Aminicenantota bacterium
CTAAAACGTTTGGCCAGCTGTAAATAAAAGCCCGGGCTGATCTGCTGGCGATAATTCTCCGTCCGGGAGCTGGCTCCGGATAGGTCAAAACGCAGGGTTAAATCAGGCCAGGCTGGAGAAAAGAGAGAGAAACCGGTGTTAAGCCGGAAATAGTCAGTAGTGTTTAACTCCGGCCTCCGCTCCACGTTGTCGTGAAAATACTCAGCCGCCCCGAAGAGGTAAAGATGTTTTTTGCTCTGATAACGCCAGGCAGCATAAAGTCCTTCCTGGTCCCGTCCGAAAAAAAACTCATTGCTCAGGCTGCGGAAATCGGCTGTAACCCGGCGGTAGTTTAATTCCAGTAACAACCGGCCGCGCTCCAGCAGAGAACCTACCCGCACCGAACTGCCAGGCAGCCGAACGGAATCATCTTCATTGGCTGAGGCATTCAGCTGTATTTCGCTGACCATCTTCAGGGCCGGGCTGATTTTATATTCCAGTTCCAAAAGCCAGAGATTGTTAACGGGTGTTATCAGCTGGCCGTTCCAGGTC
>JBBIRN010000014.1:17935-18566 GCA_037441785.1 Candidatus Aminicenantota bacterium
GCATAAAGCCGAAACCCATGAAGAATTTTTCAGAGGAAAAAACCCGACCCATCAGGCCCCAAGCTGTCTGCGGAGTTAAGTCATACAGGCTGCCGAAGAGACCGGTCAGCCTGGCCACCCGACCAGCAAAAAAAGTCAGCCCGCCTTCTGGACAGTTGTAGTCCAAAGAAAAGCCGCGGAGGTATTGGTAAGCGGGAAAATAATTAGAAAAGCGAAAACCAAGGTTAGAAAACTGAAAGCTGCTGTCTCCCAATCTCAGGCCTATTTTTCCCGCTCCCAGAGAAAAATTCTGCCAGCCGAGAAACCAGTGCCCAGCTCTAAACCCCTGGCCGCTCAGAGCCCCGTCAAAAAGTCCAACAAAATTACCATAATTAAAAGTGTTCTGGTAAAAATCCAGATGGATGATGTTCTCGTACTCGTTGGCATAATAAGGACTGGCATAGGAGTAAACAAAATTACGCGTCCAGAAAGAAAGGTTCAGGTAACCGGGGCGGTCAGAAAAAACCTGGGCTGTAATTTGCGGAGAGGCAAAAACAATAAAAAGAAAAAGGCTAAGATAAAAATTTATTCTTCTCCGAAGATAAAAACTCCAAAGAGAAACAGACCAGCCGTCTTGGTGCTTTGTCTGAGT
>JBBIRN010000015.1:0-4048 GCA_037441785.1 Candidatus Aminicenantota bacterium
AAAAGCCATTTCCACATTTACTAATTTTTAACAGAAAGCCGGCTTAAAGTCAATTATACCCGGTATAAACAGCAGCAGATGCCTGTCTATAAGGCCAACAGGATATCTGGCTAATCATCTTCCTGCACCAGGCTGATAGCCCATTCCGGGTAAGGGGCCTTTGAGCCTTTAACGGCATGCCACAGAATGCGGTTGAGCACTGACTCCGGGCAAGCATCAACGCTTTTGAAGTTCAAACGGCTGGAAATCACGGCCTGCTTTCTTAACAGCCTGTCAGCAATCTGATGCGGCTCAGGATTAAGCTCGTCCAGGGGTATTCGGTTGGACACGGCTATAAAAGGTCGGAAGTCAGGCTCATCGGTAAAACAATCAAACAGGGGTGTGGCCGTGGCATCAAACTGGTTCATGGGTGGTAAACCAAGAATTTGTTCAATCGTGCGCAGAAAACTGGTGGTGTTGTAATGGGTGTGGATAACCGCACCACGTTTAACATAGGGACCGGCCAGGTAGGCAGTAGTTCTGTATCCGCTCACATGGTCAAAGCCGTTTTGCGGGTCATCTTCAATAGCCATAATGACCATTTCTTTCCAGAAAGAGCTGTGGCTGAAGGCTTCAACTATCTGGCCAAAAGCCAGGTCGTTGTCAGCTACCGAGGCCCTGGGTGTGGGCATACCCGGCTTGGTCCCGCTGGTATGGTCATTAGGTAGGCAGATTAAAACCAGCTGCGGCATTTCACCTTTATCTTCCCATTTTTTTATCTGTTGTTTTATGTACCTGGCTCTCCAGACATCGGGTACATCCAGATTCCAGCCAACGTAATCAGTGGGCGTAAAGCTGGCAATAGAAGGGATACCGGGACGGCTGCCGATTCTTACTTCACCCCGGCCGTAAAGGTATTCTTCCCAGAAATCTTTCCAGGTGGGTTGGCCTGGTCTTTTGGGGTCTTTCCATCCACAATCGGGCATGGCAAATTCTCCAAAGTCCCAGAGGCTGAGGCCGTGTTTCAGGCAATTATCCCAGATGAAGCCGGTTGGGGCATAAGCCAGGGCATCAACCTCATCTTCACCCATGCCATCTGGATAGCTTCTAGGCCAACCGGCGAATGATTTTTCCAGGTAGTCGGTGCCAAAGGCCGTAGTTGACCACTGATGACCGTCAGCGCTTAATATGCCACTGCAGTAGGTATTGTCCAGCAGAACAAATTCTCTTACCAGTTTGTGCTGGTTGGGAGTTACCTCTTCGCCAAACAGACAGAGTGATGGATTTCCGTTTCCTTCTTTTACATCACCAAGAATCTGATCATAAGTTCGGTTTTCCTTGATGATGTAGACTACGTGTCTTATCAAAGATGGTTCTCCGATTCTCTCTGGTATAGGTCTGGGTTTGACTGCGGTCCTCGGCTTTTTCAGGGCTTCCTTAATTCTTTCCCGGTGAAAATTGGCATAAACCTGGTTGGTAAGTTTTTTCAGTTCTTTTTTCCCGGGCAGGTTAATAATAGAAATGGAACCATAATACTGATGGGTGTTAAAGCCGGTAAGACCGGCCTTTTCGTCTTTCCTGGGTCGGTCAGGCAGGCCCTTGATGTTGGCTACCCACAGACGATTCTGAGTGTTATCCCAGGCCAGGACTCCAGGGAACCAGCCCACAGGAATCAACCCGACCAGTTTAGAGTGCTTCTTCCGCGGATGAAAATCCACCACGGCCACGGCGTTTTGCGTCCCGTTGGCCACGAATAATTTTTGTCCATCCGGGGAGAAACAAAGAGCATTGGGTGAAGCGCCAAACAGATCAGCCGGACTTCTCTTAACCCAGATAGTTTCTACCACCTCATCTTTATCTGTATCAATAACACTCAGGTTGTCGGAAGCAGCATTGGCACAGACCAGGTATTTCTCATCCGGACTGAAACAGAGAGCTGAGGAATGCAGACCGACGATGATTTCTTTGATTGTTTTTCCATCCTGGAGGTCAACAACGGAAATTGAGCCTTCAGAAGCCACGTATTTTTCCGGGTCCACCCGCACTAAGGTGCCTCGTCCGGCCGGTCCAACCAGGTCTCCAGGGGCTGGCCGCCGGCCACCCCAGTTACTGACGTAGGCTTTATTCCCTTTTAATTTAACTTCAAAGGGGGCGACCCCAACTTCAAATTTTCGCTTTACCTGACCGGTGCTTAGCTCAATTTCCAGAAGCTGGTTAGAAAGGTTACCACAGACATAAAGTTTTTGGCCGTCCGGGCTTAAAGCCAGACCGGCGGGTATTTCTTCTTTTCTCCGCAGCGCCCCGGCTTCTGGCAGGGGAATGGTCCGGTATGGTTTAACTATCTGTTCGTTAGTTACCTGAAAGACCTTTATGCTGCCGTTGACATTGCTCAGGTAAATAAAACGACCATCAGAGGAAAAGATCAGGCCGTTATAACTCAGCTGACCTTTGGTATCGGGCTCAAGAATGTTGCTGGAGGCTAATTCTGGCCGGGGGTCACGCTGTTCTTCGGAAGGAAAAGAGACCTGTTGAAGAATTTTAGGTTCCAGCCTGTCTATGATAACCAGTTCACTGGTTTTGCCGGAAACAGCTACCAGGTGTTCAGTGGGAGAAAGAGCCAACCCCTGCGGTCTAAGACCTGGAAGCTGGAGCTGGACACCATACGGGTTCAGGACCTGGTTGGTAGGAACTACCATTCGACCGGTAAAATCAACTCCAACCTGTTCCTCTCCTCTTTCTGACAAAGCCTTTTGCTTCTGGCAGCTGCTGGATGATATAGACAGGATGATGAGTATTATTAGCAAAAAGAAAAAAACGGGTAGGGCTAAGCCATGGGCTTTGCTGAAAATCCCTTTTTTAAAGATTGTTTTTTCTAAAACTTTAAAAGAGAAGATGATGTTCATGATTTCCGCCAGCATTAAATTTCTTTTTTATGCTAATTTATGCTAATAAACCTGTCCTGTCTTAGTCAAATTATTTTTCCGGCTAAAGTCCTGAGACTTATTATTTTTCTGCTGAGGCTCAGGAATTTTTTCTGTTTAACCTTTCGGTTAAATCTAAGCCAATTAAATCTAAACAAAATGATAAGCCAAAAATGAGAATATTGGAGAAAACACCAGTAATAAGACAACTGGTCGTCTGGCCGATAAGAGTTTTGCTGATGGGCTGATGAAGATTGGTCGATGGAAACTGGGATTGGTTTTTCCGTTGATTCTGCCAGAAGAAAAATATAAATTAGAGAAACGAATAAATTTTTTAAGGGAGTTCAGGACTTGACGGGCTGGGCTCAGGTTTATAACCCGGTCAATTCAGCCTGGCTATCTACCCTTTTAGCTGCTCTACCGGTGGTAGTTTTACTGGGCGGTCTGGCCTTTTTAAGGCTTAAAGCTCATCTGGCTGCTTTAGCTGGATTATTTACTTCACTGCTCGTTTCCATTTTCGTGTTTAGAATGCCGGTAGGGAAAGCCTTTTCCGCCACTGTTTTTGGAGCAGCTTACGGGCTTTTTCCCATCGGCTGGATAATACTCAACGCTATTTTTCTGTATGAACTCTGTCTTGAGCGAGGAGCAATCCAGGTGCTGCGGGAAAACATGGCCAGCATAACTTCCGACCGGAGACTACAGCTTTTGTTGATTGCTTTTTGCTTTGGGGCTTTTTTTGAAAGTGCTGCCGGGTTCGGCACGCCGGTGGCTATCACGGCTGCTTTGCTCATAGGCCTGGGTTTCTCACCGCTCCAGGCTTCAGGGCTTTCGCTTCTGGCCAACACCGCTCCAGTGGCTTTTGGGGCTCTCGGCACTCCGATAGTGGCTCTGGCTGGAGTTACTGGTCTGGAAGTTCGCCAGCTCAGCGCCATGGTCGGTCGGCAGCTGCCATTTTTTTCTGTCCTTATTCCTTTCTGGTTGATAACGGCTTTTGCCGGCTGGCGCCGGGCCCGGGAAGTATGGCCAGCCGCTCTGGTTGCAGGCCTGTCTTTTGCTATTCCGCAGGCCATTATCTCCAACCTTCATGGACCCTGGCTCGCAGGAGTGGTGTCCTCCCTGGTCTCGCTGGCCGCTTTAATCATTCTCCT
>JBBIRN010000015.1:4058-9043 GCA_037441785.1 Candidatus Aminicenantota bacterium
CCGGTTTTGGAAGCCAAAAAAAATCTATTCACCTGAAGGGTTTGGCCAGGTTGAAACAGAAGAAAAAAATGTTAACAGCCGGGCTCTTTTACAGGCTTCGGCTCCCTGGCTGATTCTCAGCCTGGTGATTTTTATCTGGGGAATTCCTCAGTTTAAAAAAATTCTTGATTCAGTATTTTCACCATCTTTCGCGGTGCCAGGACTTCATCAGCAGGTGTGGAGAATGCCGCCGGTCAGTCTCAATCCGTCTCCGGAAGCAGCTCTTTTTCGCTTTAGTTTACTGTCTTTTACCGGAACTGGCATTCTGGTGGCGGCGCTTATCTCCGGATTGATTATGAAGTTCGGTTTAAAGCAGATGTGGCGGACTTATTGGAGGACGATAAAACGCGTTCGGTTTTCGTTGCTTACCGTCTCAGCCATGCTGGCTCTTGGCTATCTGACAAGGTATGCTGGCCTGGATGGTACTCTGGGACTGGCTTTTGCCAGAACCGGGTTTCTTTATCCCTTCTTCGGGACTTTGCTCGGCTGGCTGGGTGTGGCCTTGACTGGTTCAGATACTTCCTCTAACGTGCTGTTCGGAAGCCTACAGAAAATCACGGCCGAACAGCTCGGCCTCAGTCCGGTCCTGATGGCTGCAGCCAACAGCTCGGGCGGGGTCATGGGCAAGATGATTGATGCTCAGAGCATCGTGGTGGCCAGCACGGCGACGCGCTGGTACGGCCACGAAGGTCAGATTTTGCGTTTTGTTTTCTGGCACAGCCTGGTGCTGGCCGGGCTGGTTGGCCTGCTGGTCCTGCTCCAGGCTTATGTGTATCCTTTTATTTTGCTGGTGATATGAAAATAATTGAAAATATCTGATGCGCCAGTGTGGCCGGCATAATTTACAAAAAGTTATGAAAAAGGAGGTTTTTGGGAAATGAAAGCAGTAACCACCCAAGCCCAGAAGCTTTTTAGATGGAGAAATTTTTTGATTTTTTCTTTGATTTTATTTTTTTCTCAGGTCCGTTCCATTCTGCCTGAAAGCCTGAGCGAGAAGAAAGAAGCTGAAAACAAACAACTGACGGTTAAAATTATACAACCCTGGCCGGCCCTGGAAAGATTCTCCACGACCAAAGCTGGTGAAGCAGGGCCGGCTGGTTTTTTGTTGGAAGTGCGCTGGCCCATGGAATGGGATAAAGGAACTTTTGCCTTCCTGGTTAACGGGAAAAGAGTTCCTTTCAGGCAGGGCGGTGGAGGCTTCGGCAGTGGATTTTATGAAGACAGTTATTATGTTTATGCCGGTGAACCGGGGAAAAAGATAGTAGAAGTTATTTTTACTTCAGAAAAAATGAAAGCCCGGTGTCAGGCTCAGGCAGAGTTCAGCTCCACAGGAGGCTTGGTGGTCCTTGACCTGGTAGAAGGCGAGCTTTTAGACAGACCTCAGCCGTTAAAGTTTTTAAGCTGGCTCTTTAATCATCAGCGAGTGCTGGTTAACGGCCTGGAGCAGAGCCTGACCAGGGAAGAGATTTCTTCCGGTCTGCAGCTTTTGACCTGCCAGCCGGAGTTCAAGCCAGGACTCAACCAGATTACTTTTTCTGGAGTGGATTACCAGGGTAATTTAAAGGAATTCAGCTTGAACCTGTTTTATGCCGAAGACCGAAAAGTTAAAATCGGCGATATCTTTTCTCTGAAGTTTGACTGTCATGATACCAAAAGTTATTCTCACTACCTGGTAGTTGAAGGACAAGCGCTGGTCAGGTTAGAAAAAAAAGAGCCAGATAATAAATACCTGATTTTTAAGCTGGATAAAGATAACTTTTTTGCTTATGAATTTGTCTGTCAGGAGTTTTTAAAAGCTGTCAGTCCTGGCCAGGCGACAGTGAAATTAGTCCGAAGCTGGTGGAGAGGAGGGGATGAGGTATTAAAAGAAGTTAACTTTCTGGTTCAGGAAAGATGATTTTTTCTGGTCTGAAGTTAGTCGGCTCCCTTTTAAGGCTGAGGTCTTTTGGGCGGGTTTAAAAGTTTCTGCCAGCCGGCCAGAAATTCCTTAATCTGCACGGCCAGCCTTTTGCGCTTGAAAAAAATAACTCCCGCTACCCAGAGGATAAAGAACCGCCGCCAGAAGATTGATTCCTGCCAGACTGCTCTGAACCCCAGGACGATGTACAGGAAATGGAAAGCCTGGTTAACGTAAACGGATTTACTCAGCCAGAAAGCCAGCACGTTAAGACCCACAAAGCCAAAAAAGAAAAGCCAGGAATAATGGTCGAGTAATGTACCGTAAAGAAGAGTGATGATGTAAACGGCCCAATCAACCCAGCCATCAAGTTCAGCCAGGTGCCCGAGCCGGTAACTCTTGCGGGCAAAATAGCCGTCCAGGCAATCGCTCAGCCAGCAGGCAAAAATCAAGACCATGAATTCATCCAGCACGGCACGTCCCTGCCAGCTGAGATAGGCAAGGTATAAAGCGGCCACTCCCCTCAGCGTGGTTAGAATATCAGCTACCAGGTAGCCTTTCCTGTAAATGTGCTCGGCCAGCATGGGCCCGCACCTTCTGTTAATATGTTAACAAAAAGAAATTTCTGAGACAAATTACCTGGTGCGGCAAAATCCTGGTTCTCTTTTAGCCGGGTTGAAGAGCAAAATTTTTCCGAAGGGGCCAAACCAGGGGCTATACGCCGAAAAGCAAACCGTTTCTCCCAAAGCCAGCCACCCAGTCCAATCCACGGAAACTAAACCGGAAATGACTTTAGCCAGGGCGCCAGCAGCCACCCCCACCGCCGTTCCCAGGCCCAGGCTTAGAGATTTTTGTATGAGGATAATTTAAAAAAACTTCCGTTATGACAATTTTTTTTTGGCCTGATTTTTAGCCAGAGCTTTTCTATTCTCCGATAATTTTAATCAGCACTCGCTTGCGGCGTTGGCCGTCAAACTCGCCATAAAAAATCTGCTCCCAGGGGCCAAGGTCCAGTTTTCCGTTTGTTACGGCCACCACCACTTCGCGTCCCATGATAGTCCTTTTCAGATGAGCATCAGCGTTGGTTTCTCCCGTAAGGTTGTGGCGGTAAGAATCAGGGGAGTGGGGAGCTAATTTCTCTAGCCACTGCAAAAAATCGTGGTGCAATCCCTTTTCATCATCATTGATGAAGACGCTGGCGGTGATGTGCATAGCGTTGACCAGGCAAAGGCCTTCCCTTATGCCACTTTTTCTGACAGCTTCCTGAACTTTGTCCGTGATGTTTATCAGTTGCTGTCTCTGCTCCGTTTGAAACCAGAGGTACTCCGTCCAGCTTTTCATCTTCTGTCCCTCCTAAAACATAACCTGCCTTCGGTCTTAAAATAAAAACGGGCCGGAAGCAAAAAGACTTCCGGCCCGCAAACCTTCTTAATGCTTGCCGAGCAGTTCGTCTACCAGTGGTTTGGCTTCATAAACTTTTAACAGGGCCTCAATGATTCCCTGGCTGCTCACCATAACCGAGCGAGAAACTTTGTCTTCGTAAACAAACCTGGTCGGCAGCGACTGGATGTTTCCGTCAAAAAGAACGCCCACCAGTTCGCCCTTCTTATTCACCACCGGTGAGCCGGAATTACCACCGATTGAATCTATGGTGGCCACAAAATTAAGAGGTGTGTTCAGGTTAAGGACCGGCTTTTTCTGGTACCAGATTTCCGGCAGGAACCAGGGAGCCTGGTTGTTCTTCTCTTTAGCTTTGGCAAACAGGCCGGCGAAGGTGGTCTGGAAAGGAATTTTCTTCCCGTTTTCTACGTAACCTTTGACCACTCCAAAGCTCAGGCGAAGGGTTCCGGTAGCATCAGGCGGGAAGGAAGTTCCTTTAAGCTTGAAGATGGCTCTGGCGACCAGAGTTCCGTTTTTGACTTCCACAGCCTGAACTTTCTTCTCGTATCTTTCTCTTAAAGCCTGGGAAAGAGGTTCAACCAGCAGAGCCAGTTTAATCATCGGGTCCTGGCATTGATAAACAGCTTCTTTGCCACCATCCAGCAATTTAGTTCTGAATTCAGGGTCTTTCAGCCGGGTGCCGGAAACCAATTCTTTAGCTACCTCTTCTGGTGATTTGCAGCCCAGGAGCCATTTTGTTTCCTGCAGGTCTGGTAGTTCCTTCTGCAGGTATCTCAGAGAATCAGCCAGCTTGTAGATTTCAAAATCATCGTTAATCGGACCGCGAGTGCCCATGGCTCTTCTGGCCGCGGCCATTTCTGGCGACTGCTGGTCTCTTTCCGCCACCATCCTGACGATGGAGCGGGCCAGGTTGAAGTAAACGGTGTCAAAAGCATTGCCCCTTTCAAACAACTGATACTCTTTAAAGAAGGAAGCGTATTCTTTCTGAGCCTGCGCGATTTCATCCCAGGCCTGGCCGTATTCCTTGGCCAGTTCCGGGTTGGCGGCCACGGCCTGGCGTATTTTTTGTTCTTCAGCCAGTTTTTTGGCCATCAATTCTTTGTCCAGCAAGCCGGACTGATAGCCGATGGTAGCTTTCAGGCTGTTTTCAATGCCGAAAAGGGTGTTGCTGGCAATTCGGGCCTGTTCTGGTCCCTTCTTAGCATATTCATGAAGCAA
This sequence comes from Candidatus Aminicenantota bacterium, assembly GCA_037441785.1. Lineage (GTDB taxonomy): Bacteria > Acidobacteriota > Aminicenantia > Aminicenantales > Saccharicenantaceae > Saccharicenans. Next base: position 8,614 of record JBBIRN010000015.1, read on the forward strand.
AGCCTGTCTTCTTTTGAGGTTAGCGATGGTAAAAGGATAGCTGACGTCGCGCAGGAAAAGCAGCTGGTCGTAGGTCAGAAGCCGTCCGGTTGAACCAGGATTCCCGGAACAGAAAACCAGGTCGCCTTCTTTGAGCGGGGTGGTAGACCATTTCAGGTAGTGCTGGCTTTTCAGCGGCTGGCCGTTTTCATAAACCCGGAAAATAGAGATATCCAGGTCATACCTCGGGTAGGTGAAATTGTCAGGGTCGCCGCCGAAGAAAGCTACATCTTCTTCTGGGGCAAAGACCAACCGGACGTCGTTGTAGACCTTATATTTATAGAGGTGATACATACTGCCGGAGTAAAGAGACACCACCTGACAGCGCAGTCCGGATTTACTGCTGGCTTCTCTCTGGATTTCGGAGATAATTTTTTGTCTGGCGGCCAGC
>JBBIRN010000015.1:9068-18160 GCA_037441785.1 Candidatus Aminicenantota bacterium
CATCCCCGGCTTTTCAGAAGAAAGAACTTTATCAGTTACGTCTTCAATTTCCTGCAGCACCCAAAGTTCCACACCCGGGCATTTCAGTTCTTCTTCTCTTGTTTTGGCGTAGAATCCGGTTTTAATCAGGTTTCGCTCGGCGGTGGACAGGTTCTGAATGGCACCACGGCCGACGTGGTGGTTGGTGAGCACCAGTCCATCAGGCGAGACGAAAGAAGCCGAAGCTCCGCCAAAACGAATGGAAGCCAGCCTCAGGTGCTCCAGCCATTCATCGGTGACCTTGAATTTGTACTTCTTGGCAATATAGTCTTTTGGCACCAAGTTGTAGGGCCACATACCTTCATCGGCTGACAGCGGAAGCAGCAGCCAGACGAAGGCCAGCAAGAAGAGAAAAACTTTAAGGCGAGTATGAAGATATCTCTTCATGAAAACCTCCTGTTTTTATTTTTTATATTATCTCAAAAGAACTGATGAATTTGAAGGGGAAGAACCAGATATGTAAATCTTCTTTCTGGCCCCGGGCTGAAAATATTTTTTGTTGGTTATTCTTTTTATTCCTTAAAGACTAAAAATTATCAGCCGAAAAGATTATAATAGAGCTTAAAATAAGCCTAATAAGAAAGATTAAAGATGTTTCATAAAAATAACGCGAAAAATTCCGGACTGCCCGAGCTGGGCCAGACCTGTCTTCTGGCTGAGATCCCCCAGGGTGAAGTATTCAGAATCGTGGAGATAAAAGGAGGCCCTGGATTGCACCGCCGCTTGCTGGCTCTCGGTTTTCACCGTGGCGACCTTCTGGTGCTGGACGGCGAAGCGCCGATGCGAGGCCCGCTTCTGGTCAGGAACCTGACCACTGATACCAGGGTAGCCCTCGGCCGGGGCATTGCCGGTAAAATAATTGTTGAGCCGGTCAGGAACCATGAATGAGAGTGCACCGGTAATTGTTTTTGTGGGTCAACCCAATTGTGGCAAAAGCACCCTGTTCAACGCTCTGGCCGGTTTTAAAGCCCAGACTTCCAATTTTCCCGGGACCACCGTGACGCATGCCCATAGCCAGGTGCTGTGGAAGGGGAAAGTTTACACCATCGTGGACCTGCCGGGAACCTACTCTCTGACTCCCCACGAACCGCAGGAAAAAGTGGTCCTGACCCATGTGTTTAAAGAAAAGCCTGACCTGATCGTCAACGTGGTGGATGCTTCTCTTCTTTGCCGCAGCCTGGAGCTGACAGTGGAGCTGCTGGAGCTGGAATATCCGATGATTGTCGTGCTCAACATGATGGACCTGGCGGAAAAGAAGGGCATGAGCATAGACGCTGGGGAACTGGAGAAAAAACTGGGGGTGCCGGTGATTAAATCCATCGCCATCCGCGGTCTTGGTACCACGGAGTTGATGAACAGCGTGGAGAAAGTTCTGAGCCAGAAGATAAAACCGCAAGCTTTAAAATTTTCGCCGGAAGTGGAAAAAAGAATAAAGAAAGTCCAGGACCTTCTGCCCGAGGATTTTCCCGTGGTGGCCAACAAGAGGTTTACGGCCATCAAGGCTATAGAATCAGAAACACTGGCCGTGGATAAATTTTTCCTGGAAAATAATCCTGAGTTTAAAACACAGTTAGACCGGGTACGCCAGGAGATTTCGGCCCTCAGAGAATTTCCCGCCTATGAAGTTATAGCTGCTGAACGCCATCATCTGGCTTTAAAAATTTTTGAGGATTGCTGTCGGGTGCGGCACGCCCGGGTTCGGGCGGTGGAGAAGTTTGACAACTTGATTATGCATCCGGTATTCGGCTTGGTTTTTTTAGTCCTGATTTTTGCCGGTATGTTTTATCTGATCTTCAAAATAGGTAGCCCGCTGGAAACCTGGCTGCTAAAACCCTGGGAGGCTATCCGTTTAGCCATAGAAAACCGCTTTGGTCAAAGTCTGCTGGCTGAACTTCTATCCGGACTGGTTCAGGGGATTGGTGGGGGAGTGGCCATTGTTTTTCCCTATTTCATTCCTCTGCTCTTGTTGATGGGGCTGCTGGAAGATTCTGGTTACCTGGCCAGGGCGGCTTTTCTGCTGGATACCTTTATGCATTACATCGGTCTTCATGGCAAATCGGTCCCGTTGTTCATCCTTGGGTTTGGCTGCAACGTGCCGGCCGTCATGGCCACCCGCATTCTGGAATCAAGGCGCGACCGCCTGATTACGGTACTTTTGATTCCCTTTATACCCTGTGCGGCGCGCACGACCATCATCCTGGCGCTCATAGCTTTTCTCCTCGGTCCCTGGTGGGCGGTAGGTTTTTACTTTTTTAATCTCCTGGTCATTGCTGTGCTGAGTTCCATTTTGAGCCGAATCTTCAAGTACTCTTCACCCGGACTTATTCTGGAAATCCCCTCCCTGAGGTGGCCGTCTTTTAAGAACATCATGCAGAAAACTTACTTCAACCTGGCAGAGTTTGTGCGCTTTGCTTGGCCCATCCTTATCGGTGGAAGTGTTCTTTTAAGCCTGCTGAGCTTTATCAAATTTGACCGTTTGATGAACACTCTGTTATCGCCTTTCGTCAGTGGTTTGCTTGGTTTGCCGCAGAGCCTGGGAGTAACTCTGGTTTTCGGCTTCCTGAGGAAAGAACTTTCTCTGCTGATGATGTTTCAGGCTCTGGGGGTTAATTATGCCAGCTTGCTTTCAGCCATCAGTCAGGTGCAGCTTTTAACTTTTGTGGTGTTCGTAAATTTCTTTATTCCCTGCCTGTCCACGCTGGCCATCATCTGGAAAGAAATGGGGCGCAAGGTAGCCTTTCTATCGGTTTTGTTAAACTTAAGCGTAGCGGTGGTGGTCAGCCTGTTGATACGATTGGCCGCGCTTATTTTTTGAGGCTGGTTTAAAGTCAAAAATAAGTGGAATAATAAACAGGACTGGGTCGTAACCCTAAAAAATCATTTCCCGGGAGTAGGTTACCTGGACCTGTTTTAAAGCATTGGATGAATCATGGAGAATAGTTATTGAACAAATCAGGCTGTCTGAAGTAAAGGCTTTATTCCGTGCGGCCAGAACTGTCCAGGTGTTTTTTGATGGCCAGGGCGGTCTTTTTCCCAACTACTCCAGCGAGTTCTTCTACCGAAGCTTTTTTAATTTTCTCCAGGTGACCAAAGGCGGACAGCAGCTTTTTCTTCCGCTTGGGTCCGAGCCCCGGACAGCCGTCAAGTTCCGAAGAAAAGGATTTTTTCTGGCGGCGCTGACGGTGGAAAGTTATGGCCAAGCGGTGGGCTTCATCCCTGACCTGCTGGATGAGTTTAAGAGCTGGAGAAGTCGGGTCCAGCTTCAGGCCATCCGGGTGAGCCGCTGAGTAGAGGATTTCTTCTTTTTTCGCCAGGGAACACAGGTCCAGGTCCTGAAGGCCAAGTTCTTCCAGGACTTCTCTGGCGGCACTCAACTGACCTTTGCCGCCATCCACAAAAATCAAATCTGGCAGCGGTTTTTTTTCTTCCAGCAGCCGGCGGAGACGGCGCAAAAGAACTTCTCTGATGGAAGCAAAATCGTCTGGCCCGCGGACTGTTTTTATCCTGTATTTCCGGTACTCGGATTTGTCGGGATAGCCGTGGAGAAAAACCACCAGTGAACCGACCGCTTCCTGGCCGGCCGTGTTGGAAATGTCAAAGCCTTCAATTCGCTGCGGCCACTTTTTAAGTTTTAAAACCTGGCGCAGCTCAGCCAGGGGGGAGTGGTCTTCCAGCTTTTCCAACATCAGCCGGGCATTCTGGTTGGCCAGTTCCAGCAACCATTGTTTCTTCTGGCTGGTGGGGAAGTGAAGCTGGCATCTGGTGTTACGATTTTTGAAATAATCACACAATTGGGCTTTTTCTTCGGGGTTCAGAGAGATGGGCAGGAGAATGTTATCTGGTACTTCTCTGGCAGCGTAAAATTCCAGCAGCGTACTAACCAGCAGCTGGCTGAGTTCTGAGTCCTGGCTTTTTTCCAGCAGGCGTCCGGAGGAAGAGCGAATGCGACCCTCGCGCATGTGAAACAGGAAAAAGCTGGTCAGGTCAGCCTGCCGGGCATAGCCCACAATATCCAGGTTTTCTTTTCTGGTAGAAATAACCCGCTGTGTTTCCTGGAGGTTTTCCAGGGCTTTGATGACATCACGCCAGTGGGCGGCTTCTTCAAACTGGAGGGCTTCAGCCGCCTGGTCCATTTTAAGACGGAGTTGTTCAATGAGTTCTGTCTTGCGACCTTCCAGCAGCATCAGGGCTCTGGCCACTTCCTGCCGGTAATCTTCCTCGGAGATGAACTGGCAGCAGGGAGCACTGCAGAGCTTGAGGTCGTATTCCAGGCAGGGGCGTTTTCTGCTACGAAAAACAGTGTTCTCACAGGTGCGGAGATGGAAAGAGCGGGTGAGGAGAGAAATAAGCCGGCGAGCGTCGTCAGCCGGGCTGAAAGGACCAAAATACCGGGCTCCGTCATCTTCTACCCGGCGGCTGAGGAAAAGCCCGGGGTAGGGTTCGTTGACCGTGAGCTTTAAAAAGGGGAAGCTCTTGTCGTCTTTGAGCCTCAGGTTAAACTTCGGCTGATAGAACTGGATGTAATTGTTTTCAATGAAGCTGGCTTCTTTCTCCGAGCTGACCAGCAGGTAATCCACATCGGCTGTTTCGCTCAGGATGTTCTGGACTTTGAAATCAGGGTTCGGCAGAAAGTAGCTTTTGACCCGGTCCTTCAGGGAACGGGCTTTACCGATGTAGATCACCTCGCCGCTGGCATTTTTAAAGAAGTAGATGCCTGGTCTGGCTGGAAACTTCTTGATTTTTTCTTTCAGCCTGGAAATATCCATGGTCTTACATTCTAACTGAAGCCATCTTTATTATAAAGTTTTTGGCATTTTCCCGGCCGGCTTTTCTTGATTTCCAGTCGGCAGTCACCCTCAGCTCATAAGCTCCAGCTCTCGTTTTTTCAGCCGGTTGAGTTCATCCCGGTATTGGGCCGCTTTTTCAAACTCTAAGTTGCGCGCCGCTTCTTTCATCAGCCGTTCGAGCTCTTCCATCCGCTTCTTCCGTTTTTCCGGCGAGAGGTAGACTTCTTTTTCTTCGGCCAGCCTGGTGTAATCCACGTAGTCGCGTTCATAAACGCTGGTCAGCACTTCATCAATGTTTTTCCTGATAGTCTGGGGCGTAATGCCGTGTTCCTGGTTGTACTTCATCTGCAGCTGGCGGCGGCGGTTAGTTTCTTCCATGGCCTGGCGCATGGATTCAGTGATGGTGTCAGCATACATGATGACCTTACCGGCCACATTTCGCGAAGCCCGTCCGAAGGTCTGGATAAGGCTGGAAGTAGAACGCAGGAAACCTTCTTTGTCGGCGTCCAGGATAGCCACCAGCGAGACCTCGGGCAGGTCCAGTCCCTCGCGCAGCAGGTTAATACCCACCAGGGCATCAAATTTTCCCTTTCTCAGGTCGCGCAGAATTTTGACCCGCTCGAGAGTTTCTATGTCTGAATGCAGGTAGCGGACGCGCAGCCCCAGCTCATGATAGTAGCGGGTGAGGTCTTCAGCCATTTTCTTGGTCAGAGTGGTAATCAGAGTTCGTTCGTTTCTCCTGGCCCGTTCCTGGATTTCCTTCATCAGGTCATCTACCTGACCGCGGACCGGCCGGACTTCAACTTCCGGGTCTATGAGGCCGGTTGGCCGGATGATTTGTTCTACCACCCGACCTCCGGCTTTCTTCAGTTCGTAGGGACCGGGCGTGGCTGACACGTAAATGACCTGTCCGACTCTTTCTGCAAACTCCCTGAAGTTGAGAGGCCGGTTGTCCAGAGCTGAAGGCAGGCGGAAGCCGTGTTCAATCAGGGTCAGTTTGCGGGAGCGGTCTCCATGGTACATGCCACCAATCTGGGGCACAGCGATGTGGGATTCATCAATGATGGTCAGAAAATCAGGCGGAAAATAATCCAGCAGGGTATAGGGTGGTTGACCTGGCTGGCGGCGGCTGAGGTACAGTGAATAGTTCTCAATTCCCGGGCAGTAGCCAAATTCGCGCAAAAGTTCCAGGTCGTAAAGGGTTCTTTCTTCAATTCGCTGGGCTTCTACGTATTTGCCTTGAGAGGTGAAAAATTCTACCTGTTTTTTTAACTCTTCTTCAATTCCGGCGATGGCTTCTTCCAGGATGTGGCGGGGAGTGGAAAAAAACGTCCGGGGATAAATCACTACGCGGGTCAGGGACTGGAGTTTCTGGCCGAGCAGGGCATCAAAGACGGAAATTTCCTTCAGCCGGCCCTCTTCTATTTCCAGACGGTAGCAAAAATCTTCGTAGGAGGGAAAAACATCAACGATGTCGCCCCGCACCCGAAAAGTACCGCGCCTGAGGTCATCATCAGAGCGGACGTACTGAATGCTGACCAGCCGGTCAAGCAACTGTTTCCGGGTGAGGGGCTGGTTTACTTCCAGCGGAAAACTCTGAGAATAGTAGGTTTCCGGTGCGCCGATGCCGTAGATGCAGGATACCGAGGCCACGATGATGACATCGCGCCGGGAAAAAAGGGCGTTGGTAGCCGCCAGGCGCAGCCGGTCTATCTCTTCGTTGATGGTGGCTTCCTTGGCGATGTAAGTGTTGGTGGACGGAATGTAAGCCTCTGGTTGGTAATAATCATAATAACTGACGAAGTATTCCACAGCGTTATGGGGAAAGAAACGCCTGAATTCCTGGTAAAGCTGAGCGGCCAGGGTTTTGTTAGGGCTGATAACCAGCACCGGCCGGTTAAGCCTGGCAATGAGGTTGGCCATGGTAAAGGTCTTGCCCGAGCCGGTTACTCCCAGCAAAACCTGATGCCGGTGACCGGACAGAACTCCTTCGGTCAGCCTGTCAATAGCCTGGACCTGGTCACCCCGCGGTTCAAATTCTGATTGTAAGATAAACTTGTCCATCTAAATAATTATAGCAGAGAAAAAGGCTAACCGGTGCGCAGGTCCGGGGGCTTTCAGGGTTGATAATCTTTGGTGATTTTGATGTTGCCTTTAAAACGGGCTCCGTTTTGCACGGAAATTTTGCAGGCCACGATTTCACCGGAGAAAAGGCCGGTTTCGCTGATGATCACCCTTTCCGCTTTAACCTGGCCTTCCAGCTGTCCGTGCAGGAAAAGGTTTTTTGCTTTGATGACCTCAGCTTTTACCCGCCCGGTCCGCTGAATGGTCAGGTCATGCAGGGGGAGGTCTATGCTGCCGGTAAAGGAGCCAGATATCTCCAAATCATCGCTGCCGCTTACCTGGCCGTTAAAATTTAAATTGGGGCTCAAGCGGCCGCTGTTTTTGAGCAAGGAGGTGTCAACGGTTGTTTTCTTTTCTTCCGGGCTCATGTGCTTCTCTCCTGTTTTTGAGATTATATTTTATTTAGCCGGATAGTCAACAATTTAATTTAATTTAATCTGTTGGGCCGGTGATAAAAAAAAGAGGTTTGACCTGCGACCATTCGGTCGCTCCTCAGTTGACAAGGTTAAGCGATTTGATAAAATCTTTTCTGATTGACGGAAAATCAGTTTGAAGAAAGAGTTTGGTGCTCTCTACAGGAGCGAGCGGGCATAACTCAACGGTAGAGTGCGAGCTTCCCAAGCTCGGAGTTGCGGGTTCGAATCCCGTTGCCCGCTCTTTTTTTATTCATAGATTCAGAGAAGGTTCTGGAGCAAAATGAGTCTCTGGTTCGTTCTGTTGGAAACCCAGCCCGGCCGTGGTTCCTACAACATGGCTGTTGATGAATATCTTTTTCGGTTAGCTCAGCAGAAGAAAGCCACCTTCTTTCGCCTTTACACCTGGAGACAACCGACTGCTTCTCTGGGGGCTGGTCAGGATGTCAGCCGGGCCCTGAAATTAGAAGAATGTGCCAGAAGGGGAGTAGAGGTCGTTAGAAGGATGACCGGCGGGAAGATGGTCCTGCACCATCTGGAGGTGACCTACTCTGTGGCTTCTTCTGAGACAGAAATTTTTACCAGCACGCTGGAAGGTTCATACCGTTTGCTTTCCGAAGCCCTGGTCAGGGGCCTGGAGCTCATGGGTTTAAAGCCACAACTGGCGGAGAATACTTCTTCCACCTACGCCCGAAGCCACCTGCCTTGCTTTGCTTACCCGGCCAAAAATGAAGTAGAGATTAACGGAAAGAAAATCATCGGCAGTGCCCAGAAGAGAGTCGGTAACTGTTTTATCCAGCATGGCTCTATTCCTCTGGTAAAGGAGCTGGAACTTCTGGCCGCTATTTCGCAGGGGCTGGATGCCTCCCGTCAGGAGAGGATTACTTCTTTGAGTGATGAACTTGGCCGTCGGGTATCTTATCTGGAAGGCGCTGAGTACATCCTGGCTGGCTTCCGGAGTTATTTTGGCTTCCAGGCAGAAGAAAGGCGCTTGAGTCCCGAGGAGCTGGGCATCATTCGGGAGATAGAAACCAAAAAATACGCTAACCCGCGGTGGACTCTGGAGCGGGTAGAACCAGAGCTTGGTTTGATTTTTTAGGCCGCGGGTGTTAACATTAAATCTAATCATCCGGTTGGAGGAAGGAGGCCAGTTATGAATGAAATAGAAGAATTGGCAAAAATTGAGTTAAACACGCTTCCTCCCATTCAGCCAATGCTCTATGATGACCTTCATCAGAATGTTCTGAGAAATCTTCATCTGGAGCTTGGCCTCGGACCAGCCCTCTACCTTATCTCTCCTTCCTATTCAGTGCTGAACACCGTGCCCACGGACCAGGTCATAGATTTTCTGAACAAAAAAGAGAGCCTGCTGAATTACCTGAAAGAATACATCGTCCAGAATCTGGCGGTCTATTCCGTCATCCTGGAAATGAGCAGCTATTTCATAGAGCAAAATAACTACTTGGTCCTGGCCCGGTTGAGGGAAAACGGGAGTGACGGTCGCAAATACGAAATCAAGTTTTATACCCATGAGCCCAAAGAATTACTAACCAACTACAAGGATAAAATTTACATTGGCCGCGATTTCCTGGACCTGTTCAACTTCAAGAGGAAGTACTGGGGAGTGAAGGATATGATTGTTTCCATCAAGGACCAGTACGAGCGCCTGCTGGATAAAGCCGAAGCCAGGATTAAAGAGCCGATGGCCTATAAATCCTTTTTCCAGGAA
>JBBIRN010000016.1:0-18150 GCA_037441785.1 Candidatus Aminicenantota bacterium
ATAATAAAAAATCAAAGGAGAGGAGACTGGAATGGCAAAAGCTGTGATTATTATGGGCTCAAAGGGCGACCTGGAACATTGCCAGAAAATCGCCCGGGCTCTGTCCAGGTTTGGGGTCAATTCAGTCCTGAGGGTGGCTTCAGCTCACAAGGTTCCACTTAAGGTGCTGGAAATCATCAAGGAATATGAGCGGGAAGAAGTGGTGTTTATCACGGTTGCGGGCAGGAGTAATGCTTTAAGCGGCTTTGTCGATGCCCAAACCACCAGGCCGGTTATTGCTTGCCCTCCTTACAGTGATAAGTTCGCCGGAGCGGACCTTTTTTCCAGCCTGAGAATGCCTTCGGGCGTTGGTCCCATGGTGGTTCTGGAGCCTGAAGAGGCGGCGCTGGCCACAGCCAAAATATTAGCCCTGAAGGATACCAGCCTGCAGGCTGCGATTGCTGCCTATCAGGAAGAGAAAAGAAAAGAAATAGAAAAAGCTGATGGGGAGGTAAGCAATGGGTAGCGTAAAAGATTTAATGGTGATTAAGCCACCGACAGAAAAGGAGCCTGGAATAGGTCGGTTTGTATTCTCCGACCGGTATTCGGTCTTTGACTGGGGCGAGATGCCTGACCATATTGCCCGGAAAGGTCAGGCCATCTGCCTGGCTACGGCTTATTTCTTTGAAAAGCTCGAAGAGTTCGGAATAAAGACTCATTATCGCGGGGTGGTGAGTGATGGACAGGCTAAGAGACTTAAGGACCTGGATAAACCCGGAGATACTGTGGAAATAACCCTGCTCAGAGTGATCAAACCTGAACTCAGGGGTTCAACCTATGATTATTCCATCTATAAGGAAGTCAGAAACAACTTTCTCATTCCCCTGGAAATCATCTACCGGAACTCACTACCGGAAGGGTCATCGGTTTTCAAACGGTTGCGTGAAGGTCAGGTTAAGTTATCAGATCTCGGTTTAAGTGAAATGCCCACTCCTGGTCAGGTTCTGGAGACGCCAATTTATGATGTGTCCACCAAGTTAGAGGTTACCGACCGCTACATCTCCTGGGAGGAGGCCAGGGAGATATCCGGACTTTCTGAAGAGGAAATAAGAGAGATGAAGAGAATTCTCTCCCTGGTTAATGAACTGATTACCAAAGAAGCTAAAAAAATGGGTCTTTACAATGAAGATGGAAAGATAGAGCTGGGTTTTGACCAGCACAGAAATTTTATGATTGTGGACGCCCTGGGCACGCTTGATGAATGCCGTTTTACTTATGAGGGTTTGCCAGTCAGCAAAGAGATTGCCAGAATCTTTTACCGAAAAACCGAATGGTATCAGGAAGTGGAAGAAGCCAAGAAAAAGGACCGGGTTAACTGGAAGGCCAACGTGAAAAATCCGCCGCCACCGCTGCCAAAAGAGCTGTATGAGGCTATCAGTTTGATATATCAGGCTTACACCAATGAGCTGACCGGTAAAAAGTGGTTTGATGCTCCCTCAATAACTGAGATATTAAAATCTGTAAAGAAATTAGTATAGTGGTCAAGATTAAAAAGGCCTCGGACAGAGTAATTAAGCAGGCAGCCAGAATAATAAGAGAGGGTGGGGTTGTTGCCTTCCCGACTGAGACCGTTTACGGACTCGGGGCTTCGGCTTTCAATCCTGAGTCTGTGGCCCGGGTTTTTGAGATAAAAAAGAGGCCGTGGTTTGACCCCCTCATTGTCCACCTTAGTCAGGTCAAGGACCTGAAACTTCTGTGCCGGAAGATTCCACCTCAGGTCTGGCTGCTTATTGAAAAATTCTGGCCCGGCCCTCTAACGCTGGTTCTTAAGAAGTCACAGCAAGTGCCGGGGATAGTAACTGCTGGTCTCGACACCGTTGCTGTGAGAATGCCGGCCAATCAAATAGCCCTGAGCCTGATAACAGAAGCCGGAGTTCCGCTTGCAGCCCCGAGCGCCAACCTTTTTGGTCGCCTCAGCCCCACCACTGCCAGGCATGTGGCCAAGCAGATTGGTGAAGAGGTAGACCTGATAATTGACGGGGGCCGGACTCACCTCGGAGTGGAGTCCACGGTTCTGGATTGCCAGAATGACTTGAGGCTGTTGAGGCCCGGGGCTCTGCCGGTTGAAGAGCTGGAAAAAGTGGTCGGAAAAATTAAAATTCCGCTACCCGGCAGTCGGCCAACATCACCCGGTCAGCTACCAAAACATTATGCCCCCTCTGTTCCGCTCAAAATTGTGAAGCCTGAGGAAATAGTTGTTCCTTGCGGAGTAAAAGCCGGACTGCTCGCCTTCAGGTCGAAAAAAGGCCAGGGGCCATTTAAGAAGGTTGTAGTGCTTTCCAGTTCCGGCGACCTGAGAGAAGCTGCAGCTAATTTATTTGCGGCCCTCCATCGGCTGGAACAAGCCGGTCTGGACATTATCTATGCCGAGCCGGTTCCCGAAGAAGGGCTGGGAATGGCCATCATGGACCGTTTGCGGAAAGCTGAAGGATTAAAATCCAGATAGGCTTTATGCCAGTAATCTGGTGTGCTGCTTTCGGCAGAGCTTAAGCCGGCTTTTAAAACAGGCGAAAAAACTATCTGGCAGAACTCTGAAAAATAATGCCTGCTTCAAACAGAAATTAGACTGAAGTCCAGACTGAACTTCAACCTTTGATAGGGTTGTAGTTTTTGGTTAAACCGACAATCAGGCTTCTTTTTCTGCCCGGAGGCTAATTCCAGCGGGCTGTCAGAGGTCTATTAACTTTATGGTCTCGGCATAGACCAGGCGTTTGTACTTTTTAGGAACGGCCGCTACGGCTCTGGCTGATTTGTCTATTTCGTCGGTGTCAAAAATTTCATACTCACGCACTGCCAGTCGGTAATCCTTTATCTGAATTCCCATAGGCATCTTCAGCGTGCCTTTCCAGATGAAAGTGCCAACCTCCCCGGCACCCGCTCTCTGCGGGTTGAGCGTGACCGTGGCGTTGGGCACTGGTTCCCAGCCGAGTTCTTCCGGCAGGTTGAGGTCCTTTTTCTCCAGTGTCACTTCTACCACACCTGGTCCGCTTCCGGCATAACCCTGGATGAAGCTCACGCCGCTCAGGGTGAAGTTAATCTCACTGAGGTCGGCCGGGTTGAAGGTAACGACCAGGTTTCTTTCGGGCAGTATCTGAGCAAAGTTGGCTACCACCACTTTGGAAAGATGAGCTCCGGGCACTGAATCCGGCTGGAATCTGGCCAGAGCCAGTCGGATAAAAGGAAAATAAGCCTGGCCCGAATCCAGCTCCAGGTCACAGTACCAGAGCTGGCGTTCTTCGTCGTATTCAACCTGGTGTCCAACGGCTATGAATTTCTTTTCTTCCGGCATTTCCATAAGCGGCAACTCTCCCATGACTTCCACGGCCGCGGGGAAGGCTTCTGGCAGGGGGTATTCTGGTGGAGCTACAGGTCCAGACCTCCAGATGGGGTCAGCACCCCAGAGGGTCACATAGGGCTTGTATTTTTCGGCCACGGGCGGAACTTTAACCGATAGACCAGAAGGCACCAGCTGTTTGGGAATCGGAATCTTAGCTTGAATTTTTGCTTCGGTCTCTCTCTGGATAGCCGGGCGGGCGGTAGGAGCAGGCGACTGGCTGGCCATCACTGGTTTTTTAGGAGTGACGGTTAGCCCGGGCGGCAGAATCACAGCCAGAAGTTCTCCCTCACCCGTGGAATACCATGGTCTTTCCAGATAAACACGCAGGCCAGTCTTTCTTGTGCTGGCAAACTGCGTGCCTTTCTTACTCCTTTCCCACTTGAAAGAAGGAATAACATAAACCACTTTGGGCATGGCTGGCGGAGCTGAATTCAACACATTAACTTCTACCGGGTCGCTGGTTCTGGTGTAGCCAACTTCTTGAGGCACTTCGCTGGAAGGGAACTGTTCCTGGTACCTGGTGGTAGAAATCAACCGGTAGTTCACCCGCCTGAATTTAGTATCGCCGAACTCATGCTTATAGACAGGCGTCTTGGGGGCGGTTGCCAGAGCAGTAGTCATTACCCGAGCCGTTTGCAGTTGCAGGGCTCCGGTTTGAGTTCTTCCTGCTTCCGGTTTGGGTGTCAGCTCCAGTTTGTTCATATCAGGAGTAATCTTAAACTCCAGCACGTGGGCTTTTCCTTCAATAGTCCTGGGCCCGGGTTCGTTTAAGTAATCAACAGGCTCTTTCCAGTCAGCGACCAGTTCAGCCTTAGAGGTGCTTGGACCATGTATTTCAAACTCGCCAAACAGAATGGCCGAAGTCTGGCCCAGGTTTTTCTGAGCTTCCAGGAATTTGTTGACCGGCCGGCCAACAGGCTGCAGAGTGGCGTGTATCAGAGTTATTTCCCGGAAGGGCGTCATCAGCCAGTTCCTTCCCTGCAGGGCAATGGTGCGCATGGCCGTCAAATTAATCTGCGGTGGCTGGAGCGTTTTTAATACCTGAACCTGGCCTTCAGGCAAACCGCGCGGCGGCTGAAGGACTTTCTGAGGCAGTATTCTTTCCGGTTTTTCTAACCAGCGGTAAAGCCCCTGAAGGGGCAAAAACCTCTCCGGAAAATAACAGCTGAGGCGCAGGGTCGCTGATTCTCCTTTTTTCAGGTAAACAGTCAGCACGCGGGACGAATCATCCCAACGGGCTGGTTTGCTGCCTTCTTCCAGCCTGATTCTAAAAGGCCTGAAATCTGGCCAGTCTCCAGAAAACTCAATCATCATGGGGTCAGGAGCACCGTATGGCAAACCGCGGATGCAGGCCCCGCGGGCCCAGGGGTCTGGAAAGTAAGGAAGTTCAACCTGCTCGCCTGGCTCTAACTCTTTAAATTGGCCGGCGTCTCTCTGGCAGATTAAAGAATAAGCTTCAGGCTTAAGCCCCGAGCTGCTGTCAAACAGGCCGTGAAGCTCGGCATCAAACTGAGAAATCTTTGGTGGTGCTACATGCCGGTCAGAAACTTGTTCGGTAGGTACGGTGTCTTTTTCTACGGACTCGTTAAAGCTTTTAATAACCAGATGGTCAACGTTTTCTCCGCTTTTCATCTCCTGCCTGGGAATAATGACCGGAGATGGTACCGGGTCAAAGCGGGAAAAAGTAAATGGCGGTTTTGCCGGCGCAGGAATGGCCTTGCTGTCATCAGGGTTTTCCAGAGGCTGGCTGTTACCGGCCAGGTCCACGGCTCTGGCTCTCAGCCTGTAGCCAACCCCGTAGCGCAACCTCGGCAGCGAGCCTGGCTTCGGTTTGAAGCTGGTTTCCAGGAGGAAATCGCCGATGGCCTTATTCTCAATAGTCTGGGGGCTGTCATCGGGATTAATGGTTTTGCCAGGCCTGGGAGCCACCAGGCTCCAACCATCCCAGTGGAAGAGAGATTCGTGGGCGAAGATATCATCTGACGATTCATCGGCCGCTTGCGTGACAGCCGGTGAAATAAAACCTTCATCTTCCAGCGTCATCTCTTTGTTCAGACGAACGAAGCGGTAAGTCCCAATTCTCTGGCAGAGTGAGTGCCATTTTTTTGATTTTTCATCCCAGACATCAACCCGGTAGCCCTGGATCAAGTCTTCAGCGTAGAGTGTTATCTCCCTCTTTTTGATTAGGTCGTTGTTAAGCTCTACCGCGCGAACCAGAACTTCGGCGATGTTTTTAGCCTGTTCGTTTCTGATTACCCCCAGCCCGCTCGAGCGAAGTGCCGGAAGCTCGGCCTTTTCTTTGGTTTCGGCTGTGTCAGCCAGCTCCGCAGTTTTCAGAGCCACGGAGTCTACATCCAGCTGAACAATATCGTATTGCTCCTCATCAGCTAAATTCAGGAAGCCATCAACCACCTCAGCCGGCTTTTTGCCAGACGCTGCTTCAAACACACCGCGAGCCGGGTCATAATTAAAGGCGGTGCGGGGAGTTTCATCATTCCGGCCCTGAGGCACTATTTTTATCCAGCCGCTGGTGGGAAAATCAGCCGGCACTTCCATCTCAAAATCCAGAGCCAGTCCGAGCAGCCTCATGAGAGCTGGATAGTTGGTGAGGAAAGCCAGAACCTGGTGGAAATCAATTTCCGGTTTGGTAATGGGCACTTTTTTTATGATGGGCTGTTTGGTTTTCGGGTCTAATGTTATCCTGTTTTTGGGCTTGTAAAAATCTCTCAGTAGGAAGAAATCCTTAGTAGGCTGAGGAAGGGGAGAAACCTGGACAGCCTTAATTTTCTGGCTTTCAGTTTCACGTCTTACAGTCTGAGCCATGACTTGCTGGGTTGTCCGCAACTGGACTGTTCGGGCAAAGCGGAGGTCGGTAATCGGCTTAAGTCGTATCTGAGCCAGACCGTCGGTGTGGAATAATTTTTCTATCGGAGGTGGTTCTTCCGGCGATTCCGCGGCCACGTTCAGGTACTGGGAAGCGACAAAAGTCAGCACGTTTTTAACCGGGTAAGAAAAGACCAGGTTTTTACTCAGGTCGGCCATCTTAAAGTTCAAAACCGGGGATTCGGGCTTGAAAATAGCCTGCCAGAGCTCCAGTTCCGGGTCAGGGGAAACTCTTTTAACCTCCAGCGGGGTTGCTATTTTCCTTTTATCATAGAGCACACCGAAATTTATAGCCTTGACTGTTTCCGGCCAGTTTAAAATTTCCGGGAAAAGACTCAGGCTGGGAGTTTTGCCGCCTTTTTCATCTTCCAGACGAATGGACACGGCGGCGGAAAAACGAAGTTTGCCGTCCTTGATGCCGTTTGGTAATAAGGTCCACATTACGGTTGATTTAGCCATCTTAGTCCTCCCTTTCAGGCAAAGGCTTCACAGTAAGCCAGCCAGTCTTTCTCTTCCATCAAGTCGCAGAACAGCGGCGCCGGCGAATGGCCGAATTCTCTTTCTACTTTAAGCGTGACCTTCATACTGAAGAAAACAATTTTTATCTTGACTGTCAGAGAAGCCTGACCCCAGACCCGGTTTCTGGCTTCTTCATAAGTCAGAGCCAGGTAGAATTCAGCTGAAATACTGATTAAACCCAGCACATCCAGCTCGCCGGTGCAGCGGACGTATCCGGTCAAGGTCAAAGCATTATCTTCGTACTTAAAGTAAATGCCGGCCATCAGAGTGACACCGCCGCTGGCCACGCCCAGGTTCATGGCAAAACTGCCGCCGAATTCCAGGGCGCCTTCAATGAGCTTGATGCCGTGAGGTTCCAGCACGATGGCAAAGAAACCACCACCACCGAACATGGCCACGGTCACCAGAAACGGGTTGTTCTTCTCATTGAAGGCGAACCTCAGGGAGACCGGGTCTCCGGTAAAGGGCAGGTAAACCTCACCGCTGAATTTAAGGTTCTGCAACGTAAAAACGCCAAAGGTAACATCTGGTATGGTAAGGGCATAGCCAAGCTTGGCACCTGAAGCATCAACCTTAACGATTGGTTTCCCGCCGAATCCGCCGTCGGCATCGCTGGAACTGCCGGGCAGCGGAATTTTGTCCAGCAATTCTTTGATGAACTTGAGCGGACCCTGGAAGTCTATGGAAGCAATTTTCGGGTCAACATCGGTCTTTTTGCCTTTTTCAGCGGTGAAGGTAAACTTGGAGAATTTAACCAGAATAAAGGTGGTAATGCCTTTAATCAGGTCCAGGGTAAAGTCGGTTAATTCACCTTTGACTTTGTATGTTGACTCTTTGCCGTTAAAGTAAGTTACAGCTTCCACGTCTAAGGTCAGAGTAGATTTTTTCCCATCCCGGTTGGCGACAAAGATCAGAACATCATGAACGGAGGGTTTCCATTTAAGAAGCGTCTTAACTCCAGCCGGGGTTTTCCCGTCGCTTTCATAAACCTGCTCGTTTTTGATGGTCAGGGCTTTGCCGGTGTTGGCCGGGCTGGTGAAATCGTTTACTTTATCAATGACATCTTGGAGCAGAATTCCGCCCAGGATTTTTGCTTCTTTGGCGAAGAATTTTGTCGGGTCAAAGCTTCCGGAAACAATTTCGTTGAGGGCATCGTCTATTGCATCTCCTGCCGGGTAGGCAGAGGGACCAGAACCTGCTTCTGGCTGAGGCTCAGAAGAAGAGCTCAGGTTAGCGCCCACGGGCCCAAGTATTCTGGAAACACCAACTACAGAAAAGCTCGGGGTAGCAATGCCGCCGGATTTTTCAGCTTTTCCACCTGCGGCGAAGTCAAGTCGTGGCGGGTTGAGAATCTGGAAGAAAACTTCGCCCTTGTTGGCCGGGGATTTGAAGCCGTTAGTTATGTAAGTTTCAGGGTACTTAACTACCGTGCTATCAAAGCCCACCAGGTTTTTAAGGGCCGGAATAGCCACAGTAGCTTCTTCCATAGCCGGGAAGCACATCGGCTGATCTTTAAGTTCAAAGGCTTTACGGTCGGCGTTTGGCCCTGGTTCCTTGAGCTGCCAGGTGATGTTTTCCACTTCAAAGGTAGTGTCTCCCTTTTTATTTTCCTGGGCAAAAGCTAACCTCTGTCCCAGGAAATCAGGTTTTCGTTTATCAACCGGAGTCAAAGTTTTTGAATTATAGGCTCCAATTACCTGATTTAGCTTGGTCTGGTCGAAAGCAAAATCGTTGATTACAAAGATCATCGGCAGATAAAATTCAACTTCATTGCCTTCTACATCAGTTGCCATGATATGAAACTGAAAATCCTTTCCCCCGACTCTTGGCCAGAAGGCCTGCTGACCTGAATTGGGCAGAAGTTGAGTGGTTAGCGGGTCGTCAATAGGTGGCGTTTGAAGAGTGGTTATCTTTACCTTCTGAAATGGTATTTCCCGGCCTTCATATGGCTGGAATGGGGCGGGGAAGGTTTTTTCCGGATTACGTACAATTATGTACTTTTTCTGAAAGAGGTAGGCGATATTCTGGCCATCCTGAGCCTTATAAAATTTCCGTTCTGTGACTTGAACTAGTGCAGCCTGATGACCAAAAGGCAGGAGATATCCTTTGTAGACCACTTTGACGTAATGGTCCCGGCCCATGGTGGCTAAATGTCGCCAGGTGACTATGGATAGGGGGGACATCGGCGTCCAGTTGCCGAGGGAATCGAGCCAGGCGCCGAGCGGGCTCAGCATAAGGCGGTTGATTTTTATCGGCTGCGGGTCATAAGGAGTGTTATCCGGATTTTTTAAAGTGAAATTACTGCTAAGGTGAACAATCTGATGCCGGTCGTTAGAAGCGAGAGAAAGTCTCGGTTTGCTCTCATGGCCTGGGTCTGGACCGGTGAGGTTATTCAAATCAACATCTGGCGACCAGACTGCTCTAACGGCCAGGTAAGGATTATCTGATTCACTGACTGAGCCATCAGGATTCAGGGCTGCCAGACGGGTGTGCCAGAGCTCTGTCCAGCCAGAAGTTGAGGTAGGTTTCGCTGTGTGCAGCCAGATGCTATAGGCGTTGGGTGAAAGAATCAGCCGGTAAGGCATCTCAATGGCCGTGTGAAATTTTTCGGGTGGTGCTGGCTTTAACAGTTGGCGCACAGCCTGACCTAATTGAGCCTGGGCCGCGCGGCTTTGTTTGAGGTAGAGGCTTTGGGTTGACTCACCTGTGGCGATTAGTGACCTGGTTGCGGTTGCTGGCTTGGCGGCTGATGGGCGAATGGTTGTGGGTGTTTGCCCGGGAACAGAAGGCGGCAGGGCTACGGGCACCAGGCTGGGCTGGTAAAGGTGCCAGGCCAGGAGTGATTCTAAGGTCAGGGGAATTTCGTTTATTTGGTCAGGAATTAAGAAGCTCAGGCGGGTTGGGCCGGAAATTCTGGCGAACACTGGAGGCGGCTTGGGAGTTTCGGATTGAGCCGGAGTGCTGGCTTCATAAAATGCTTCTTCAGCAATACTCTGGGGCGGGAAATGCACAATCAGGTAGGCAGGTTGATTACGATTTTCTCGGACAAGGTGCGGTTTAGGCAGGTTGACCAGCTTGAGGTTGATGAACTCAAAATCAAGATAGAGAAGGTCATCTGGCCTCAGAGCTGAAATCATCAACCCGGTCTGCGGTAAAACTATCTGCTTTTGCGGGATGATTTTTTTCTGAATCTGCTGCAACTGGCCGAGGACTGGAGTGGCTCCAAGGAGGCCGGCGTAAGAAAGAAACTTTCTTCTGGTCAGGCTTTTTTTCTTCTGGTTAGAATCACCGCTTCCCGGATTTTGAGGATTTGGGTCTGACATAATACCCTCCTTCCATTCCCCGAAGGAAACTTTTTATTCAAGATATAAAAACTCTCAATTTTGCCCTTTTTTTTTTACCTTTTTTTTCTATATATTTTTTTGCTTGTAGAAGTCAAGAAAATTTTTTCCATGTTCCCTAAAAATAAAAAGTATACATTTTGTAAAAATCAAAAGTAGACGTTAGGGAAAAAATTAAATTGGAAAGTCGGCTACTTTCTGCCATCTTTTAATTCCAGTTGCCCATCTTTTAATACCAGGATTTTTAGCTTTGGGATTAGAGCTACTGTAACTCTGGTTCCTGCCAGGTGCTTCAGTTTGTAAATATTTCCCAGGAAGCTGAAGGTGCCATCTTTTTTGCCTGTTTTTGGAGTAAATGAGGGAAAAGACTACATCCAGGTTTGGCATTCTTTATGGGGTTCTTTATGGGGTCGGACCACGCTAACGATAATATTATCTTCATGTTACCTTATAATTTAACCTGCCAAATCAGCAATAAATGCATTTTTGGGGTATCAAAAAATAGTTTTAGGCGACGATAATGGACTGATTGAGGGCTGATTATATTTACCTTGATGGGTAATGGATTTTTGTCCCCATCAAAATTACGTCTAAGGCCCTATTTAGCCAGCCCAAATTAGTTTAACTCACGAATATTCAGAACTAAAATCAGCTTATTTTGTGAATAATCAGATAGATAGCATGGTCCGACCCCATCGGGAATTACTCATACTCGTGCCAGGCTTTGATTTTAAGGTCTTCCAGCCGGCGGAGCCTCAGGGCGTTGACAAAAGCTTCGGCTAACTGCAAGTTGGTGATAACCGGAATTCCCAGGTCCACGGCCAGGCGCCGCATCCTGTAATCGGAGTCAAATTCAATCCTCTTTCCGGTGTGCGGGATAGAAATCAGGAAATCAATCCTTTTTTCCATCAGGTAATCTTTCAGGTTGGGCTGGTGTGGCTGGTGGATTTTATAAAGCATGATGTTTTCAATTTTGTGTCGCTTTAAAAATCGGGAAGTGCCTTCGGTGGCGTAAATCTGAAGCCCGGCCCTGGCCAGCTCCTGCGCCGCCGCCAGAAATTTCTGCTTGTTTTCTTCACCGCCCAGGCTGAGCAGGATTGATTTCTGGGGAAGTTTAAAGCCGGCAGCCAGCATAGCTTTAAGCAAAGCTTCCTGAGCATCATCGCCCAGGCAGGCTACTTCTCCGGTTGAAGCCATTTCTACGCCCAGACAGGGGTCAGCTCCCTTCAGCCTGGAAAAGGAAAACTGCGGTGCCTTCACCCCGACATAATTCAATTCAAAAATAGATCGACTGTTGCTCACCGGCAGCCCGAGCATGGCTCTTACGGCCAGCTCAATAAAAGGAATGCGCGAAACTTTGGAGACAAAGGGCAGCGAACGAGAAGCCCTCAGATTACACTCAATCACTTTAAGCTGATTATCCTTGGCCAGAAGCTGCAGGTTAAACGGTCCGGTGATGCTTAAAGCCCGGGCAATTTTTTCTCCGATTATTCTTATCCGGCGCACGGTTTCCAGGTAAAGCTTTTGCGGCGGGACGACCATGGTGGCATCTCCGGAATGAACGCCAGCATTTTCAACATGCTCCACGATGGCCGAAGCCACAATTTTCCCTTTTACCGCTACCGCCTCTAACTCAATTTCCTTGGCCCCAACGATGAATTTGGAAATGACCACTGGATGTTCGGGTGAGACTAAGGAAGCCCGCATCAAGTACCGCTCCAGAAAGTTTTCTTCAAAAACCAGACTCATGGCTGCGCCGCTCAGCACGTAGGACGGCCTGATGATGACCGGGTAGCCAACCTGCCGGCAGAATGCTTTTGCTTCTTCCACCGTGGTAATCTCTGTCCACGGCGGCTGGTCAATTCCGAGTTCGTCCAGAAGCCTGGAGAATTTATGCCGGTCTTCAGCCCGGTCAATACTTTCCGGGGAAGTGCCCAGCACCCGCACGCCCGCCTGGTGCAGTTTCAGAGCCAAGTTATTCGGCACCTGACCTCCCATGGAAATTATCACCCCAGCCGGTTTTTCTTTTTCGTAGATATCCAGAACCCGCTCCAGGCTCAGCTCATCAAAATAAAGCCGGTCGCACATATCATAATCAGTAGAAACGGTTTCCGGGTTGTAATTGACCATGATGGTCTTAAAGCCGAGCTTTCTTAAGGTCAGGACAGTGTTCACACAGCACCAGTCAAATTCTACAGATGAACCAATGCTGTATGGACCTGAGCCCAGCACCATTATTTTCTTTTTTGCTGGCTGGAATTTGACGTCATCTTCCTGGCCGTTGTAGGTTAGATAAAGATAATTGGTTTTGGCCGGGTATTCAGCCGCCAGTGTGTCTATCTGTTTTACGGCCGGCTGCAATTTCAACTTTTTCCTCTTTTCCCTGACTTCTGCTTCGCTGGCGCCGATGAACAAAGAAATTTGCTTATCTGAAAATCCTTTTCTTTTGGCTTCTTTCCAGAGCTCAGCGGGCAAAGTGTCTAAGGTGTATTTTCTGATTTCCCTCTCCAGCTCCACCAGGCCTTTCATCTTATGCAGAAACCAGGGGTCTATTCGGGTAAGTGAAGCCACCTTCTCCACGGACCAGCCTTTTTTGAAGGCTTCAGCCAGGCCGAAAAGCCGTTCATCTGTCGGGTGTTCAAGCTCTTTTTCCAGGTTTTTAAAAGAATAATTTTCGTTGCCCACAAACCCGTACATACCGACCTGAAGCATGCGGATGGCTTTCTGCAGGGCTTCTTCAAAGCTGCGGCCGATGGCCATCACTTCGCCCACTGATTTCATTTCCGAGCCAATTTTTTTGGAAACCCGGGCAAATTTTTTGAGGTCCCATCTGGGAATCTTGACGGTGACGTAATCAAGAGCCGGTTCAAAGCAGGCTGTGGTCGCTCTGGTGACGGTGTTTTTTAGCTGCGGAAGGCAGTAGCCCAGCATTAATTTGGCAGCCATAAAAGCCAGCGGATAGCCGGTGGCCTTAGAAGCCAGTGCCGAGGAACGCGACAGCCTGGCGTTAATCTCAATGATTCGGTAATCGCTGTTTTCCGGGTTGAGGGCAAACTGAATATTACATTCGCCGATGATGCCTAATTTCCTAACTGCCTGAAAGGCAATTTCTCGCAGCCTGTGGTATTCCCGGTTGGTCAGAGTTTGTGAGGGTGCCACCACCACACTTTCGCCGGTGTGGATGCCCATGGGGTCCAGGTTCTCCATGTTGCAGATGGCCAGGCAGTTATCAGCTTCATCGCGGACAATTTCGTACTCAATTTCTTTCCAGCCTTCCAGGTATTCTTCAATCAAAACCTGCTTCAGCTCGGAAAAAGCCAGACGTAGTTTTTCTTCCAGCTCTTCTTTTTTATAGCAGAGCGAGCTGCCCTGACCGCCGAGCGCAAAAGCTGCTCTGACCATGACCGGGTAGCCGATATCCTCAGCTGCCCGTAGGCCCTCTTCCACGGATGAAATAGCCTGACCGCGCGGGGTCTTGAGCCCGGCCTCGGCCAGAGCCTGGTTGAACAGGCCGCGGTCCTCGGTGATTTCCACGGAAGGAAGCGGCGTGCCCAGAACCTGAACTTGGTGCTTTTCCAGAATTCCTTGCTTCCACAGAGCCAGCCCGCAGTTGAGAGCTGTCTGACCGCCAAAAGAAATCAGCATAGCCTCTGGCTTTTCGCGGGCAATGATTTTTTCCACAAAATAGGGCTGGACGGGCAGAAAATAAATTTTATCTGCCAGGAATTCTGAAGTCTGGATGGTGGCGATGTTGGGGTTAACCAGAATAACTTCCAGTCCTTCTTCTTTGAGAGCTTTGATGGCCTGGCTTCCGGAATAATCAAATTCGCCGGCTTCACCGATTTTTATGGCACCGCTTCCGAGAAGAAGTACTTTTTTCAACTTTCTCATCTGAGCTGCTCCAGGAAAAGGTCAAAGATAAACTCAGTGTCAGTGGGCCCGGGGCTGGCTTCAGGATGGAATTGCACACCGAAGAATGGCTTTTTCCTGTGCCGGATTCCCTCGTTGGTGCGGTCGTTGGCGTTGGTAAACCAGGTGTGCCAGTCAGGCGGAAGTGTCTTTGTTTCAACCGCAAAGCCGTGGTTCTGGCTGGTCAGGTAGCAGCGCCGGGTGCCTTCTTCCAGGCAGGGCTGGTTTTGGGAGCGATGGCCGAATTTGAGCTTGTAAGTGCGGGCGCCAGCAGCCAGTGCCAGAATCTGATGACCGAGGCAGATGCCCAGGAGCGGCAGGTTTTCTTTAAGCAGAGCGGCGACGGTTTCTACGGCCCGGCACTTCTGCGGGTCACCTGGTCCGTTGGAAATGACCACCGCTTGAGGATTCAGAGCCAGAATTTTTTCCGCCAGAAAATTTTCCGGAACCCTGATGACCGAAGCGCCCCGTTTTACCAGGCTCCGAATAATGCCCAGCTTTACCCCGCAGTCAATCAAAACCAGTCTGGCTTTGCCTTCCGGGTTGTAGATGTGAATGTCTCTGGTTGAAACTTCGGCTACCAGGTTGGAAGCGTTTGGGTCGGGCAGAGCTCTGGCTTCCTTTATGAGCGGAGCTATCCTGATTGGTTTTTCAGACACAAACAGAAGTCCCGGGATAACGCCGTAGTGTCGAAGCCTCTTGACCAGGGCTCTAGTATCGATCCCGCACAGCCCAGGAATCCGGCTTTCTTCCAGCCAGCGGTCCAGGGATTTTCTGGAAGAGTGATGAGAAGGGAAGCGCGTGTATTCGGAGACAACATAGCCTTTTATCCAGGGGCGGTCGGACTCAAAATCATCCGGGTTGACACCGTAGTTGCCGACCAGGGGGTAGGTTTGAACCAGAATCTGGCCGTGGTAGGAAGGATCGGTGATGGATTCCACATAACCCACCATCCCCGTGTTAAAAACGACTTCCCCCCAGGTTTTGGCGCAGGCTCCAAATCCTCTGCCCTCAAAGACGGTGCCGTCTTTGAGGACCAGCACTCCGTATTTCGTGGTTCCGTCCTCCAAAAATTTTTCTGACTTTAGCACAATTCAAGGCAGTTAGCAATATTTCAGGAAAAATTAGGTAGAGTTTGCTTTTTGCGAGACAGATATTAGAGAGCTATTAATTGTTGTAAGTCAATTTTGTCAAATAAGAGGAATGGCAATTGTCAAATATCTTTGTATAGAAAAAAGTAGAAAGTACTTGAAAAATAATAAATTATGGCTATAATATGTCAAATGTGGAATGAAATGAAAGCAAATTTTAGGCATATGGATTTGAAATTAATAGATCCTCCTTACGGCTCTTCGCTGGTTTCTCTCATTTTAGAGCTTGAAAATTTAAGGAAAAAAGTCATAGTCAGCGAAACTCCGCAACCTGTCTTTACACAGTTAAAACAGATATTTCATTTGTTGGAAAGTATTGGTTCTGCGAGGATAGAAGGCAACAGGACTACACTTGCTGAGTATGTAGAAAAGAAAATTCATGGAGATAGGCAAAAAGATGAATCTTTTACCGAGATTTATAATAATGAAAAAGCACTTAAGTTCATAGAAGAAAACATGGATTATAAGTTAGACCGTGCTTTTATAAGTGAAATTCATAAAATTATAACCAAAGATTTATCACCCCCACCCGGCGGTGAAGGTAGTAGATATCCGGGGCAATACAGAAAAATAAATGTGGGAATAGCAGGGTCAAGTCATATACCACCAGATGTGGCCAGTATTCCCGCCTATATGGACGAGCTTTTTAATTTTATAAATAGGGAAGACCCACCACAGTATGATCTCTTAAAAGTTGCCCTAGCTCATCATAGATTTTCTTGGATTCATCCTTTTGATAATGGAAATGGCAGAGTGGTCAGATTGTTGACCTATGCTATGCTCCTGAAATATGGATTTAAGGTTCAGATGGCAGGAAGGATCCTGAATCCAACTGCTATTTTCTGCAGTGATAGAGAAAAGTATTATCGTTATCTATCAGGGGCAGATGCAGGCAATGAAGAAGGTTATTTAAATTGGTGTGAATATGTCCTTAGCGGTCTTGCCCGCGAGATAAATAAAATAGACAGGCTGCTTGATTATAGTTACCTACAAAATAACATATTGCTTCCAGCAATCCGGTTTGCTTTAGAGCGAGAGTATGTAACTGATTATGAATTTAAAATCCTTGAGATAGCTATAAGAAAAAAAATAATTAGAGCAAAAGACTTGGAAATTATCTTTTCAGGAAAGAGTCCATCAGAGATTTCCAGAATCATTCGAAGATTAAAAGAAAAGAAAATGCTGATGTCGTCAAAAGAAAAAGCAAGAAAATACGTAATTAGATTTGAAAACAATTATTTACTACGAGCAATTATCGAAGTGCTTGATAAAGAAGGATTCCTGCCTATTCCTGTTGATAAATAGGAGAGGTTGTGAATTTAATTGATATGATTCCTGATCTTAAAAAAAGTGCTAAAAAGTCTTAGAGCGCTGATCAGAAATTTTAATAAGCAATAGGGCAAGGTGCTTTGATTTTTTTTGGGCAGAAAAAAGGTTGGATTAGTCTGCATTTTTGCCCCGCCATTCCTTTTATTATTTTAAAATTTTTTTAATGCCTTGCTCAGAATATTTCTTTTTTCTATATCACCTTTGAAGTTATGGCGGGTCATTTTGTAACTTATTGTCCTGCTAATATTAGGGGGAAATTTCTTATAAAACCTTTCATTTTTTTGAGCGTTTAAGCATGATAAACCAGAAGAATTGCAGCCCTTTTGATAAATTTGTTTAGAGGCTGGCTATTTTATGTTGAATACAAAAATTTTGTAAAAAGTTTTTTTAGATTGTAAAAAAATTTTAGAAACCCCATCAGAAATTGCCTTATACAGACTAATAAGGTTGCATTTTTAGTCTAAAAAAGTCCATCTGCGATAGAAGAGAAGCAAAATTGCCTGGCATAAAAGTTGCTGTTCAGTTGGGTGGAAACAGGGGGTGAGCAATGAAAAGGGTAATTAATCTCATCCAAGGGAAAAGGGTTTTTGGGAAAGAGGCTTCTACCGGGAGCGGGATTCAGGCTCAGGCCCAGGTCATAAACAAGAATAGGAAAGCGAACGGACAGCAGCCGGAAGCCAGAGTAGAAGCGCTGAACATTTTTCAGGACACCTTTTTTGTAGCCGGGAAAAATTTCGGGTCCAAAGCCCTGGCTCTGCCGCTGGCGATTTTTATCCACCTGCTGTTTGCGGCTCTGCTGATTGGGCTGCCTTTGATGAGTGCGGGCTCGCTGCCGCCAGTTCAGGTCTACAGCGCCTTTCTGGCTCCTGTTCCATCTCCAACCCCGCCGCCAGCTCCACCCAAAGGTGATGGCCGAGCTGGCTCTGGAAAGGTTCAGAAGGTAAGGCGAAATACACCGGTAGAACTTGGCAAGCTGGTCGTTCCCGTGGAAATACCTGAGAACATTGCTGAGGAAGAACTGACCGGCCAGGGAGGCGGCTTCGGTGTTCCCTGGGGTGTGGAGTATGAGAAAGGAGAAAACGTCTGGAATAAAACATTGGAAGAGCTGGTCTCTGTTCCAGTTGGAAAGGAAGAGGAGCCGGTAAGAGCCATTGGTGAAATTAAGCCGCCCCGGCTGCTTCGTCGCGTTGAGCCCGAATACCCAGAGCTGGCTCGTAATGCTGGAGTTCAGGGCGTGGTTATTCTGGAAGCAACGACAGACGTTTATGGCCGGGTTCAGAATGTCAGAGTACTTCGCTCGGTCCCGCTTCTTGACCAGGCAGCTGTTGAGGCTGTTAAGCAGTGGATTTATGAGCCGATGGTAATCAACGGCCGTCCCCGTCCCGTGACTTTCACCGTGACTATAATTTTTCAACTAAAAAAATAGCGGC
Source organism: Candidatus Aminicenantota bacterium (assembly GCA_037441785.1). GTDB lineage: Bacteria > Acidobacteriota > Aminicenantia > Aminicenantales > Saccharicenantaceae > Saccharicenans. Next base: position 17,939 of record JBBIRN010000016.1, read on the forward strand.
CGTGGTCAGCGGCTTTCTCAGTACTTATTCTGGAAAACATTATTTTTTATCTCCATCCTGGCTTGGGTTATGGGGTTGGGGAATGGGGTCGGACCACGCTAACTATATTAATATCTTCATTTTACCTTATAATTTAACCTGCCCAAGCTGCCATAAAAGCATTTTTGGGAGTATCAAAAAAAATCATATAAGAATCTCATATGGTTTTTATT
>JBBIRN010000017.1:0-1015 GCA_037441785.1 Candidatus Aminicenantota bacterium
TAATCTTAAAGCAAAAATTTTGTTATACTAAAAAACAGGAATTTTTCTTCCAGGAGGAAGGGATGAAAATAGAGGAAATTCTGCTGGAAGCTCGAAAGTGGTCTTTTACCACCGGACTAAAAATATTGCTGATTGTGCTCATCGCTCTTGTTTTAATGTTCCTGAGCCGGGCTCTGGCCAGGCGTTTGCGCGCTTTTTTCCTGAAGGAACGCCGGGATGAGGAAGCCCTCAAGCGGGCCAAGACTTTGTCCACTCTGGTCAGACAGGTCCTTTATGGCATTATCATTATCATTTCCGGCCTTACTGTTCTCAGTGCTCTGGGCATTCAGATAGGTCCGTTGCTGGCTACTGCTGGCGTGGCTGGCGTGGCCTTGAGCTTTGCGGCCCAGAGCCTGATTAAGGACTTAATCAACGGGTTTTTTCTCATTCTCTGGGACCAGGTACGCGTGGGGGACGTGGTTGAGATAGCTGGAAAATCCGGTGTGGTGGAAAGCATTAACCTTAAAATGGTCGTCTTAAGGGACCTGGCTGGTAATGTCCATTACATTCCTAACAGCAAAATTGAAGTGGTAACCAACATGAGCAAAGAATACTCCGGTTTTGTTTTTGATGTGCCGGTAAGTTATTTTGACGATGCTGACCGAGCTATGGAAGTCATGAAAAAGGTTGATGAAGAAATGCGCCAGGATCCGGCTTTTTCTTCAGATATTCTGGCTCCACTGGAAATTTTCGGGGTGGACAGGTTTGCCGAATCGGCTGTTATCATCAGGGCCAGGACCAGAACTAAGCCACTTCAGCAGTGGCGGGTGGCTAGGGAGTTCAACCGGCGGCTGAAGCAGGCTTTTGAAGAAAATGGCATAACTATTCCGTTTTCCAACCTGACCCTGTGGCTGGGTAACCGGAGGGCCGGTCGTCCGGAAACTATCAGTGTCAAACTGGTCCACGAAGAAGAAAAAGGAAATTAAAGATTAAAAAATGGTAGACCGCCGGGAGATAACCTATGGACATATTTTAT
>JBBIRN010000017.1:1025-1234 GCA_037441785.1 Candidatus Aminicenantota bacterium
GAACCCGAGATTAAAGCAAAGGTGGACTTGAGGTCAGCTATTGAGGCCGTAGAGAAAGCTCTGGCGGCTTACAGCTCGGGCCAGGCCGTACTGCCCGGAGTCATCAACCTGGACCTGCCAGAGTTTCAGGGTGAGGTGCACGTTAAAGCTGCTTACCTTAAAGGTCAGGAATATTACGTCGTTAAGGTGGCTTCAGGTTTTTACCGGAA
>JBBIRN010000017.1:1270-17501 GCA_037441785.1 Candidatus Aminicenantota bacterium
GCTGGCTTTCCAGGCCACTACCGGCGAACTGCAGGCTATTCTTCTTGATAATGGTTACCTGACCGAATTGCGGACCGCAGCAGCGGGCGCAGTTGCGGCAAAATACCTGGCCAGGAAAGAAATTCGTAAAGTGGCGGTCATTGGTTCAGGAATGCAGGCCCGCTTTCAACTAAAAGCTCTGGCTGAGGTCAGACAATTCAGTCAGGTAGCGGTCTGGAGCCGCAAGCCGGAAAATATAAGAAAATATGTTGAGGAAATGCAAAGCTACTGGCCAGAAGTTGACTTCAGTCCGGCGGCTTCAGCCGAAGAAGCAGTGCGGGAAGCTGATGTTATCATCACGGCCACGCCCAGCCGGCAACCGATAGTCAGGGCTGAATGGCTTTCGCCCGGCGTCCATATCACGGCCATGGGGTCAGACGGCCCCGAGAAACAGGAGCTTTACCCGGAAGTGCTGGCCAGGGCTGACCGCCTTTTCTGTGATTCGCTGGCTCAATGCCGACGGCTGGGGGAAGTGCACCACGCTTTAGAAGCGGGCCTGATTGGGGAAAGCAAAATAAGCGGAGAAATCGGCGAAATTATTCTAGGGCTCAAGCCGGGGCGGCAATCAGAGAAGGAAATTACCGTGGCCGACCTGACCGGTGTCGGCGTGCAGGATGCTGCCGTGGCCAGCCTTTTCCTGAGCCTGGTCAGGAGAAATGATTAAATCCTCAAATCTATGGTAATGATTTTCTTTCCTTTTAAAGGACACGGCGAGCTTAACCAATAATGTAAAAAACAGCAGTGCAGACAAAGATTTTTGTTGAAACGAAAAGCAGAGTGACGGTAGATAGCGGAGAGAACCGCTCTCTGATAATATCTCAGATGAATCATTGACAGCACGTGCTAATAGATTGGCTTTCGTTGACCGGCTATAACCGGGCCTGACAAGCGAAATCTTAGCCAATAAACCTGGCTGAACAGCTGAAGTCCATCCACTGGAAATAAAAACAGGCAAAAAAAAGCCTAGAGCCGCGAAGATCTTGCTTATAAGCCGTTTTCTGGTATAATATATCCTACAATTTTAGTAGGATTTATACTTTAAAGGAGTCATAACATGAAAGCTACCTCAATCTGGCAGAAGAAGTTTCAATCAGTGGTCACCAACAACCGGGGGCATCAAGTAGTGGTTGACCTGCCCCAGGCTAAAAACGGGGATGATAGCGGCCCAACCGCTTTTGAATTATCCCTGATGGCTCTGGCTGGCTGTTACTCCACTATCTTTGCCCTGGTGGCCGGGAAGAGCCGGGTGGAAATTCAGTCCTTAAAAGTTGAATGCGACGGCCGCACCACGGAGGACGGCATGCGTTTTACGCAAATCACCACCACGGTGGAAGTTTCCTCGCCGGCTGACGAAGCCACCCTGCAAAAAGTATTAAAACAGACCGAGCAAATCTGTCCGGTGGGAACCATTTTCCAGCAGGCTAAAATTCCCAACAAAAGTATCCTGGTAAAAAAATAAGTTTTTCTTGTCCAGGGCTATCTCTTGTTTAACTGTTTAAAACTGTGAGTGTGAAATTCTTGCCCAGGCTGACCGGGAGCGGGAAGCTACGATAAATGATTTTACCTGGAGTCTATACTTCAATCGTTCTCTCGGTGTAGACATCAGGTACATGCTGTGAATAATGAAAGAGATAGCTGGCGCCGGACATCTGCTGAAAGAGATTGGGGTTGAGTGAGGCCCCTATGGAACCCGGGATAATCTTAAAAGATAATTAAGTTAACCTGAAGTAATCCGTGCCAAACTTATTATCGTCTCAAAGTAGGGCCTCTCCTTCTTTTTGCTTTTTGAGTTTTTAAGACCTTTTAAGTTATTTTTTTTCCCTGGTAGTCCAGAACTTCTAATTTGGCCGCTTTTTTTCAACTGGAGGGAAAGGCGGGAATTTTGAAAACTAATTCTGTTTTAAATAAAATTATGATGGCATTTTTTGAGGGTAAGGAGGGCTAAAATGGCAAAAAGGAAATTAACAGAAAGCCTGAAAATTTTTCTTGCTTTACTCGGCCTTCTGGTAACCTGTTTATTATTTTTTGCCTGTTTTGGAGCTGGCCGGCAGGTAGTCGTGGAGCAGACTTATCCGGAGCTGAGTTATGATGACGCCTATGAGATAGCCTTAAAAAGTGCCGAGGAGATGTGCCAGGAAGCTAAAAAGGTTAATCCTTACAACTTCCCTGTGATAGTTAAAATAGGTACTTCCAAATCGCGTAATATCATCACCGTTTCTTACCAGTATGACCCGGTAGCCGGCAGCGTAGGAACCAAACCTCCGGAGACAGGTGAAATAGTGGCCAAGAGTTTTGTCCCTCACTTTGGTGCCGAGTTTTACCTACATATTAAGCTGATAAAACAGTCCGATAAAGCCCGGGGTGTAAAAGTTACCGTAACCCAGATGAAGGGAGTCAAAAAAGATGTTTTTGACCAGGAGATGGAAAACCTCAAAAGTTATTATCTCAGTTTTTTGAGCAAATACTGGTCGGAAAAAGCGAGATAATTTTCCCCGGAGTTGAGTTAATTGGCCAGTGAAGAGCCCCTCCCGTATTTTGTCCTGGCCTGGTAATTTTATGGTAGAGTATTTTTGGTGAAAAGCTAATAAAACTTAAGACTTTAAGACAGGAGAGAAAAATAGTAGGATAAAGGAGGAGGGGAAAATGAAAAAGTTTTCTGTTGCCTTTGTTTTCTTGTTGCTGGGAATGTTATTTGGCCTCTGCTGGCTTTTAGCTCAGGAGCAAGTTAATAAGCCTATTTCCTGGGATAGTTGGCGAGAAGCCAAAGCCATGGCTGAAAAGTACGATCAAGAAGGCGATTATACTAAGGCTCTTCAATACTATCTGGAATACGTCCGTCAGGCTGAAGGGTTGGGTCAGCCGGAGCTGGTGGCCTGGGGCAAGAACAACGCTGCCTATATGATTATCAAGCAGCATAAGCAGGACCCCACAACCGACCTGCTTCCTGCTAAAAAGCTCCTGGAAGAGGCCCTGACCATAAAAGAAGCTTCTGATGATTGTAAGCTTAAACTTCAGAGCAACCTGGACTACGTGAAGATGTTCCTAAGGGATTAAAGGCTATCATTTATCAGCCGGCTGTTTTCTGGTCAGGCTTGAACAAGACTTGAGCCGGTAAGTTTTTCGGTCCAGACCATCAAAATTATTCATAGAGTCCCTTGCCACTTCCAAAGAACAAGAATAAAATTGTCTTTCACTGAATCGGTCAAAATCACACTTCTGTTCAGTCGTGATCTTGTCTGATAAGGAAGTTTAGACCAGTTTCAACGTCTAAACTCCGGTTAATTTTAAAACCTAAATTTTATAAGGCCTTTTAATATGAATATGCTTAAACGAAAAATTATCTTGATGTTAATGGTAAGCTTATCTTTATCTCTGGTGGGTTCAGCCTGGACGGCCCAGCAGAATTCGGGTGTCAAAGTCCAGGCCGTGAGGGTGGAGGCTGGCCCCAACGTTGATGGACTCCTCACTGACCCGGTCTGGCAAAAGGCTATTCCCTTTTCTGATTTCAAAATGGTTGAGCCCACACCCGGGGCCGAGCCTACAGAAAAAACTGTGCTCCGGGTTATTTACGACGAATCAAACCTCTACCTGGGAATATACTGCTATGACCACGAGCCCCAGAAAATCGCGGCCAACTCCCTGGCCCATGACCAAACCGGCCAGGCCACGGGCATGTACATGAGCCGGCAGACAGCCAGCCAGACCAACGATGTTGTAAGAATCCTCATTGACCCATTCCTCAATAAAAGGACTGCTTACATCTTCTACATCAACCCGAAAGGTGCCCGCAGTGAAGGTCTGGTTTCTGGTGGTGAGGCCAGCCTCAACTGGGATGGCATCTGGGAAGGCCGGGCCAAAATTCTTCCCGACGGCTGGTCAGCGGAAATTAAAATCCCTTTTAAAACCATTTCCTTCAAAAAGGACCTGCCAGCCTGGGGACTTAATGTTGAGCGTTACCTCGCCCGCAAGCAGGAAACTGACCGTCTGTCCGGGCATTCTCTGGATGCCAACTTCAACAACCCGATGATGGCGGCCGAGCTCAGCGGAATTGCTGATATTAAACAAGGGCTGGGCATAACCGTTAGGCCCTACGGCCTGATTTCTGCTCAGAATGACCATCAGCCGGAAAGCAGTTATGCCTGGAAAACTCAGGGCGGTGTTGATATTTATAAAAACATTACGCCCAACCTGGTGGCGGCTGTTACCTACAAGACGGATTTTGCTGAAACGGAAGTTGATGACCGTCGCCTCAACCTGACCCGTTTTCCTCTTTTTTATCCGGAAAAGAGAATGTTTTTTCTGGAAGGCTCGGAGACCTTTAACTTCAGTTCCAGTGTCAGCTTCTTTCCCTTTTTCAGCCGACGCATCGGGCTTTACCAGGGCCAGCAGGTGCCCATAGATTTTGGCGCCAAGCTCTACGGGAAAGTTGGAAAGTTTAATTTATCCATGATGGATATGGAAATGGCGCCTTTTGACCCTTTGCCCAGGACAAATCTTTTTGCTGGCCGTGTCACCTACGATTTTCTCTCGGAGAGCAAGATTGGAGTAATTTTCACCAATGGTAGTCCGACTGGTGCCAGAAACAGCCTGATCGGGTTTGACATCAACTATGCCAGCTCCCGTTTTGCCGGAAATAAAAACATCTGGCTGGCGGCCTGGTTTGCTTACAACTGGAATGAGGAGCCAGGGCGGCATCAGGGTTTCGGGCTGCGGGCTAATTATCCCAACGATTTGATTAATATTGAGTCCACTTATGCTTATTATGGAGAAGCACTGGACCCGGGTCTTGGTTACATGATGAGGTCAGCTATCCAGACTTTTTATCTCAAATTTGGCTACAACCCGCGTCCGTCCAAAGGCTGGTTGGACCGGGTGGTGAGGCAATTCTTTTTTGAAGGCAGCGGAGATTTTTACTGGAAACTGGATGGTACTCTGGAAACCAGCCGCCTGACCTTTACTCCCTTAAGCTTCCGTACCGAAAGCGGAGAAAGGTTCAGCGCTAACGTAGTCGTAAATCATGATGTTCTTCCCTATGATTTTGCCGTGGCTCCGGGCGTGGTCCTGCCCGCCGGACCTTATGACTTTACCAACCTGCGCCTGAGCTTGAACACAGCTTCTTTCCGGCCTCTTTCTTTGACCACCAATTACACTGTCGGGGGATTTTACTCCGGTCATTACGGAGATTTCTCGGCCGGCCTGACCTATCATTTCCGGGGCAATCTGGACCTGTCTTTCAACACGGAGATAGTGCGGGGGACATTACCTCAGGGCAAAATTAATGAAGACGTTTACCAGCTGAAACTGGATTTTTATTTTTCACCCGACCTTGGTTTTATGAACTACATCCAGTATGACAGCGTTTCCCGGTTGTTGGGCTGGAGTGCCCGCTTCCGCTGGGAAATCAAGCCTGGCAATTTTATCTACTTGATTTACAACTCTAACTGGGCCCGAAGCTTTGACCCAACCAGCCGGTTCTACGCCGTTGGCGACCGCGGGGTATTTAAGGTGACCTTATCCATCAGGCCATAGAAGCCAGATTATCTTCTGCTCTCTTCAGAAGGGGTTTTCGGTTGGATAAGGTAAGCCTTCAGGCTGATTGTAGTAGATTTCTTTCAAGCCCAGCATTCTCAGCAGAGCGTAAAGAGTTTTGCCGGCGTGTTTGAAGCCAACGGCCGTATGATGGGGAAATCTTTTCTCAATCAGCACATGCCGGTAGAAACGCCCCATTTCCCTGATACCGAAGACACCGATGCTGCCAAAAGACTGCGGGTCAACATCCAGGACTTCTCCCTGAGCGATGTAGGACCTCAGCGCTGTTTCCGCCGTTCCTTGCAGGCGGAAGATGGTTACCTCACCTGGCTTCAAGCGGCCTTCCAGCGTCCCGCGGGTAATTTCTGGTTCTTTCTCTGGCTCCATCAGGCGGTGCATGATAAGCTGGTATTTCATAGCTGGACCAAGCAGACAGCAGGAAGCAGTGTTGCCGCAGTGGAAGCCCATGAACAGGTCGGTTTGTTTGTAATGGCCTATGCGGGCCTTGTTTTTCAGGTACATATCTTCAGGCACAGTATTGTTGATGTCAAGCAGGGTGGCTGGAAGCTCGGTGGCGCAGGTCAAAAGGTATTCACTCAGGGCACCGTAGATATCCACTTCGCAGGCCACGGGAATGCCCCGGCTGGCCAATCTGGAATTGACAAAACAGGGAACAAAACCAAAATAAGGTTCAAACGAGGGCCAACACTTGTTGGCAAAGACACCGTATTTGGAAGCGCCAAGGTTTTTTTCCATGAATTTCAGCAGTGCCACTTCATACTGGGCCAGCTTTTCCAGAAGCTCGGGATAAGTGTTTCCAGCGCCCAGCTCCTTGGCCATGTCAGCAGCCACCGCTTTAATTTCCGGGGAGCCCGCGGCTTTTAAGAAAAGGTCGTAAAGATCCAGCTCCGAGTTTTCCATCACTTCCACCCCCAGGTCAAAAAGCGGTTTGATGGGCGCATTGCAGGCATAGAAATCCTGGGGCCTTGGTCCAAAAGAAAACACTTTGAGGTTCTTCAGGCCAAGCCAGACCCGGGAAACGGGCACAAATTCCTCAATCATCCTGGCCACTTCAGCCGCGGTGCCCACTGGATATTCTGGCATATGGACTTTGAGCTCACGCAGGCCGATGTTATAAGACGCATTGAGCAGACCGCAATAGGCATCGCCACGTCCGTGGTAAAGGTCAGCTGCCGTTTCCTCGGCGGCGGCCGCTAACATCACTGGGCCGGAAAATTTCTGAGCCAGAATAGTTGTTGGTCCCTCCGGGCCAAAGTTTCCCAGAAAAATAGCCAGGGCATTGACTTTTTGTTCTTCAATTTCTTTAAGCGCCTTGAGTACGTCGTTTTCGTTCTCAATGATGGTTTGAAGCTCAACCACGGGAAGTTTGAGCTTCTGGCATTCAGCCGCCACTGCCTGCCTTCTTCTTCTGGAAAGCTCCAGCGGGAAGCAGTCGCGGCTGACGGCCAGTAAGCCAATCTTAACTTGTGGAATGTTTCCGAAGTTATTCATTTTATTTCTCCTTTCCTTGTCCGTAATAGGCCTTAGGCCCGTGTTTTCTTTCAAAATGTTTTTTGATCAAGTAAGAGTTTAGTTCACCGGCCTGGGGGTTGATGACCCTGGTCAGGAAGGCTACTTTGGCCAGGTATTCCAGGATGAGTAGATTTTCTACGGCGGCCCGGGCTGAATTTCCCCAAGCAAAAGGACCATGACCGGCTACCAGACAGGCCGGGTATTGAAGCGGGTCAAGACCGGAAAATCTTTCTGCTATAACTTTTCCGGTGTTCAGTTCATAGTCACCGAAAACTTCTTCCGCGGAAAGCAGACGGGTTACGGGAATTGGCCCGGGTGCAAAATCAGCGTGGGTGGTGCCCAGGCAGGGGATTTCGGTTTGGGCTTGGGCAAAAGCCGTGGCGTATTCGCTATGGGCATGGGCAATTCCTTTTAAGCTGGGGAACGAGCGGTAGAGATGGAGATGGGTGGGGGTGTCGGATGATGGCCTCCAGCGACCCTCTACTACTTTCCCTTCCAGGTCCACCACCACCATATCTTCGGGTTTCATCCGCTCATAATCCAGGCCGCTGGGCTTGATGGCCACCACTCCTTTCTCCTGGTCTATTTCGCTGACATTACCAAAAGTCAGGATGACCAGGTGGTGTTCAACCAGTTTTAGGTTAGCTTCGTAAACACGTTTTTTAAGTTCTTCAAACATGGCTTAATTCCTTGTCCAAGAATTTACGGGTTGATCATTTAGAAGATTAATATGGCCTGAAGATGGAAAAGATGGAAGAGAGTCCACCGGCCGCGGGTTTTCAAATAATGGATGGTTAAGGTCAGCGGTTTTTAACCGGGCGAACCGGGCGCCAATTCCAGGGAAAATGGCGATTAATGATAATTTTTGGGAATAACCGGCGGCGCCGGGAAAATTTTTTATGTTTAGTCGCTGCTTATTATATGAACATTTATTCATATATTCTCCAGCCCATCATTTTCTTTTTTTATTTCTTAATTTTTTTCTTTTTTAAAGTCAACTGCCGGGCTTTTTCCAGCTGCCGGTCCCTGATCTGCAGCAGGTCTTTCATCACGTGGTAAAGGTTACCCTGCCAGCTTCTGGTGCCAAAAGCATCATGCAGCTCACGGTAAAGGCGATAAAGTTCCTTATAGACCTGGTGGTATTCGGGCCGCGGCTTAAAAGTTCTGGGCTTAACCCCGCACATAGCCACCTGGGCTTTTTCAAAAGTGTCATGGCCGCCGGCCGCTTGGCCGGCTACTACTGCTCCGGCCATGGCTGAACCCAGGGCGCAGGTTTGAGAGGAACGGGCAATCTTCATTTCCAGTCCGAATACATCAGCATAAATCTGCATGACCAGCGGATTTTTTTCGGCGATGCCTCCGCAGTTGATGACCTCGTTTATTTCTACCCCGTATTCCTGGAAACGTTTGATTATGGTTAAAGCACCAAAAGCCGTGGCTTCAATCAGGGCTAAATAAATTTCTTCCGGCCTGGTGTGAAGCGTTTGGCCCAGCAGCAGGCCGGTGAGCCTTTGGTCTACCAGGATAGTCCGGTTGCCGTTGTTCCAGTCCAGAGCCAGCAGGCCAGATTCTCCGGGCAGGAGGGAAGCAGCTTTCTTGGTCAGCTCTTCGTGGCTGCCTTTTCTCGGACCGCCAGGCTGGAGGTAATTTACGAACCAGTTAAAGATGTCACCGACGGCTGACTGGCCCGCTTCCAGGCCAAAATAACCGGGCAGAACTGAGCCATCCACTATGCCGCACAGACCAGGGATGTCAGCCAGTGGCCGGTCGTTGGGCCAGACACAGATGTCGCAGGTGCTGGTGCCGATGATTTTAACGAATTTCCCTGGCGCCACGCCAGCGCCCACCGCGCCCAGGTGAGCATCAAAGGCTCCCACGGCCACGGGCAGGCCAGGTTTAAGCCCCAGAACTTTAGCCCAGGATTTGGTCAGGTATCCGGCGGGCTGGTCCGATGTGTAAGTTTTGTCATACAGCCGGTCGCGGAGCTCGCCCAGCTTGGGGTCGAGTTGGGCTAAAAATTCTTTAGCCGGCAGCCCGCCCCAGGCCTCGTTGAACATGGCTTTGTGTCCGGCGGCACAGCGGCTTCTTTTAATTTTGGCCGGAGCCAGGGTGCCGGTGATTAAAGCTGGTATAAAATCAGCAGCTTCTACCCAGCTGTAGGCGGCTGCAAAAACCTCAGGAGCGACTCTCAGACAGTGCAGTATTTTACTGAAAAACCATTCTGAGGAATAAACCCCGCCGCACTTGGCCAGGTATTCAGGATGTTCTTTCGCCGCCAGCTCGGTAATTTCCTGAGCTTCAGCGAATGAAGTATGGTCTTTCCACAACCAGGCCTGGGCATTCAGGTTGTTCTTAAACTCGTCATGGAAGGCTAGCGGCAAGCCATTTTTATCCACCGGCATAGGAGTTGAGCCAGTAGTATCAACACCCAGGCCGATGATTTGCTCAGGGGAAAAACCTGGTCTATCCTTTTTAGCTTTGTTAATTGCCTGGCGGACAGCTTTGACCATGGACTCCACATAATCGGCCGGGTTCTGGCGGGCCAGGTTAGGGTCCTTAGGATCAAGCAGAATGCCTGCTTCCCCGGACGGGTAGTTCACCACGGCCGTGCTTATCTCCTGGCCGTTAGCCGTATCCACGATTAAAGCCCGGACTGAGTTTGTACCAAAATCCAGGCCCAGACTGTAGGCGGCGGGTTTTCTTTTCATTTTTCCTCCTTTCCTGGTGGTGGAGAGTTGTATTTAAAAGAAAAAGATGATAATCCGGCTCGGCTGTCCTCCGGCAGCCAGAAGAAATTATGGAGGCCTGAAAAAAATACTTTTTTCATCTGCCTTTCAAGAGGATAATACAATATGAGGCTGGTGTTTTTAAATAGGGAAGCGTTAATGACGCTGGCCAGTGCGGGAAATCTTTTGGTCTGAAAAAAAGTTCTTGACATCATTTCTAGCTTTATTATATAAGAATTTTGTGTTAACGATAACATTTTTTTAAATTTTTTTTAAAGATAAGTGTTATCGTTAACACAAAGAGAAAATAAGGATGATTAGAAAAAACAGTTTCATAAAGAGGCCGGGGAGAGGTAGGCTGATGGATGTCAATAATCGGAAGTGGTCAATCAGGCGCCTGTCACCCCATCTTTCTCTTCTGGTGGGTCTCGTTCATTCAAGCCCTATTCCAGGGCTTTGCCAATTAATTTAAACAGGAGGAGTTATATGCGCAAAGGAAAGAGTTTTCTCTTTCTCGGGTTTGTGGTGCTACTTTCCTTTACCATCCTCCAGGCTCAGATCACCCGTCAGACTGGTACAGTTCGAGGGTTAGTTAAAGACACCGATGGTAATCTTTTACCCGGTGTCAATCTTACCCTGGCTGGTCCCAGCATGATGGGTAAAGCTACAGACGTGAGCCGTGAGGATGGCACCTTCCGCTTTCCGGCTATACCTCCGGGTACTTACACCTTAACTGCCGAACTTCCTGGCTTCAAAAAAGTAACGCTCAGTGAAGTCATCGTGCGGGTAGGCTTAACAGTTACCCTGGAAGTAACCATGGAGCCGGCAACAGTGGAAGAGCAGGTGACGGTCGTGGCCAAAGCTCCAGAAATTGATGTGCAGAAGACCAAAGTAACCGTGGCTGTGACTTCTGAGGTTATTTCACGCTTGCCGTTGAACAGAAGCCTGACCAGTGTTCTGAACCTCGTTCCTTCTACGGTTGGAACTATTGCCACCTATTCCGGAAGTATCCACGGTACAGACTGGAATGGCGTGACCTATGAAGTTGACGGGATTAATGCTAACTGTCCGACCACGGGTGGAGCTTTCGGTACGCCCCAGTTTGATGCTATTGAAGAGATTGAAGTGGTGACCGGAGCCTTACCGGCCCAAGTCGGGGCCACTGGCGGCGCCTTTGTCAACATCGTCACTAAATCAGGCGGCAATAATTTTTCAGGCCAGGCCCAGGTTTATTACACCAACAAACATCTGGCTCAGGTTCTTTTCCCGGACGAGCAGCTGAAAGCCATGAGGATTGGCAAACCTTCTTTCAGCCTTTATAACGTTGATAGCTCCGCTATGCTTGGCGGGCCGATTATAAAGGACAAAATCTGGTTCTTTGCCGATGCTGCCTTCACCAAGTCCAGCAACTGGAGCCCCTTCCGTCCCACCACCATTCTGGGCACCTATTATGACCAGTATAAGGTACCCAGCCAGAACATCCGGGGCAACATAAAATTGACTACAGAATTTTCTAAAAAGCTTCGGTTCTATACCTATTTTTCTGTTAGTGCCAACAAAAATATGTACGAAGCCTGGTCCAACAAAACCGAAGATAGCACCTTTACAGCCAGAGCCAAACAATATGTGGGCACCGCCAATCTAACCTGGATTCCTTCTTCGGATTCTTTCGTTGATTTCCGGCTGAATGTTAACCATCTGGATTATCCGATCACGGCCACTAATGGTTCGGACAAGATTTCTTACCAGGATGGCTACACCGGTTATATCTGGAATGGCATTCAGTCCTGGGAAAGCTTTATAACCCGCCATACCAGCCAGGCTTCTGTCCGGGCTACTCATTTTCAGGATGAATTTCTGGGCGGCGACCATGAAATGGGCGCAGGCGTAGAGGTGCAGTTTGGCTGGGATAGGTATGCTTATGCCAGACAGCAACCGATGAACTGGTATTACTATAACGGAAATCCTTATTACTGGAGAGGCTATTTTGGTGTTGATGAACCGACAATTTATGGCGATGGCCGGCTGTCTTTTACCAATTGTGGTCCCGGGCGTGACGACAGCGTTAAGGATCTTTATGAATACAGGTTCGGTGCCTATTTGCAGGATAACTGGACTTTTAAGAATCGTCTGACCCTGAACCTGGGTTTGAGATTAGACTATTACAATGGCTGGGGCGGCAAAGCTCGCTCGACCGGAACAACCGGTCTGGCTTATCAAATCGGCCAAGTGCTGGAAACAGAACTTGGTTTCAACCCCTTTGGACCCTTTGAAGTTCCGGCCATTAAAGATGTCCTTAAGTTCACCAGTATTTCTCCTCGTGTAGGTGTCAGCTATGATCTTTTTGGCAATGGCCGGACAGCTCTGAAACTTTCCTACGCTCGTTATGCCGAACAAGTCCCGGTGATGTGGTTCTCTGAAGTTTCACCAGCAGTCATGGCCCAGTATGAGTTTAACTGGTGGGATTTAAACCAGAATGGCCAGCCTGATGCTCCAGGCATTGATAATTACGAATACCGCTGGAGTATGGGCGATTTTAAGCGGCCCGACCCTGATTACCTGCGCCAACTGGTGGACCCGGACCTTCATTCTCCTATTCATAATGAACTCACTGCCGGTATTGAACATCAGCTTTTTAAAGATCTGGCTGTTAAGCTGACCTATATTCACAAGAAGAAAACAGATTTCTTTGGCTGGGGGAAGTATGATTTTGAAACTGGCAAGTACTGGTACACGCTTGAACAGGCACCTGAATGGTATGTTCCCTTTACCACTACTGTGCCGGCTTACGGTGCTTTTCCGGAGCAGACAGTCACGGTCTATTTCATGACCCTGGATTCTCCTTATGACCGGGCAGTTTATATCAAGAGGAATTTCCCCGAAGCTTTCACCAAGTATGACGGAGTTGAACTCACCGTGGACAAAAGATTTACCAACGGCTGGTCGTTGGGTGGTTCGGTGGTCTTTTCCAGAACCACTACTTTTACCTGCGGTGATAGCCCCAATGACTTTGTCAACGCTCCTGGCCGCGATGGTTATGATGTGCCCTTCATGGCCAAACTCTACGGCACCTTCAACCTGCCTTATGGTTTTGTTGCTTCCTTTTTCCTGAACTACCGTCTTGGCTATCCCTGGGGCCGCAGCGTAGAAATTGTTCCTCCCGAAGATTGGGCTGAAGCCCACAACGTGGTTCCCTGGTCGGTTTGGGTCATGCTGGAGCCGAACGGGACCAGAAGAGAACAGGATTATGCCAACCTTGATTTTCATCTGGAAAAAGAATTCAAGCTCCCCTACGGTACAATTTCCGCTTTTGCCGATGTTTACAACCTGATGGGTAACAAGTACGTGAATTATGGACTGAATCCGATAAGCACCTGGTTCCCGGCGGCTGAAGGCACAAATCAGGGAACTTATACCCTGGATTATAATTACGGCCGGGTAACCAGCATTTCAGCTACCAGAGTGGTAAAGTTCTCTCTGCGCTACAAGTTCTGAGATTGGTTGTTGTATCAAGTAGAAACAAAAGGGGAAGGGCGCCAGCTCTTCCCCTTTTTTGTTAAGGCCAGGAAGAAGGTGAGTTTTTAAATTAAATTTTTTGTGTGCAGACCAACTTGCCTGGCGCCAGAAAGAAGTTATTAAATAATTTGGGTAATAAAATATTGACAAAAATAAAAAAGTCCTGGAAGCAAAATTTTGTTAGGAAAGAAAATAATTTTCCAATAATATATAAATAGCCTGAAAATAGCCTTAAAAAAAAAGAAGGAGGCTCAGCATGTCTCGGACAGGCAGAAACAAGCTTACGAATCATAAAACGGCTAAAAGCAAAACTTTAGCCTGGTGTTTACTGGTTTTGTCGCTTTCTACCGGGCTGTTAGCCCAGGAATTCAGCCCGGCCGATAGCCTCAAGCTTTTTACCTTCAGGAACATCGGACCTTTTCGGGCCGGTTCCTGGGTTACCTGTTTTGCTGTTCCTGAATTTCCCGAGCCAGCGCATCTTTACACTTTCTACGTGGGCACCAGAAATGGCGGGGTCTGGAAAACCACCAACAACGGTATCACCTTTGAGCCGATCTTTGATACCCAGAGTCATCTTTCCATCGGAGCCCTGGCCATAGCTCCTTCTGACCCCAACCTGATCTGGGTAGGAACGGGAGAAGCTTATTGTGCCCGCAGCTCTCACAGCGGAGATGGGGTTTATAAATCAACAGATGGAGGCCGTACCTGGCAGAATATGGGACTGCGGGATGCCCATCACATACCGCGAATAATAATTCATCCGACTAATCCAGATGTCGTTTATGTGGCTTCCATGGGTCATCTTTTCACACCCAATGCCGAACGCGGAGTGTTTAAAACCACTGACGGTGGCCAGAGCTGGCAAAAAGTTCTGTACCTCAACGATAAGGTGGGAGTCATTGACCTGGTGATGGACCCCAGCAATCCTGAAGTGCTTTACGCGGCTACCTATGACAAAGTGAGGCTTCCCTGGCATTATGAAGCCGGTGGTCCAGGCAGCGGGATTTATAAAACCACTGATGGCGGACGTACCTGGAAAAGACTGTCAGGCGGGTTGCCGTCAGGTTATGTTGGTCGTATAGGCATTGATGTTTTCAGGAAAAACCCGAGAATACTTTATGCCGTAGTGGAAAATTTCCGTCAACCAACCGAAAAAGAAAAAGAAGCCGCGGCCCGGGCTGGCCGGCCTGCCTATCCTGTGGCCGTGGGCGAGGTTTACAGGTCAGAAGATGCCGGTGAAACCTGGGTCAGGGTTAACAGCGGGAAAGAACCTCTGGCCAGCAAGGCCCCGTATTCTTTTAACCAGATTTTCGTTAACCCTGAGGATGACCGGAACCTTTTTATAACGGGCGTGACTCTGGCAAGTTCTGTGGATGGCGGAAAAACCTGGCGCGATGCCGACTGGCCCAACACGGTCCTCTTTCAGAAGGCTTTCGGCGACGTTAGAACTTTGTGGATTGACCATAAAAACCCGCAGAGAATGCTTTTTGGCAGCGATGGTGGGGTGTACGTAACTTATGACGGCGGTAAGACCTGCCATCACTTTTATAACCTGCCGCTGGGCGAAGTGTATGACCTGGATGTGGACATGGAAGAGCCCTACAACGTCTACGCTGGTCTGCAGGACCATGATTCCTGGAAGGGACCTTCTAATTCCTGGTCGGGTGCGGTTAACCTGTGTGATTGGGTGACAGTGGGCGGCGGTGATGGAATGTACAATGTGGTGGACCCATCTGACAGCCGCTGGGTTTACAATTGCCGGGAGTTTGGCGGGTTTGGTCGGCTGGACCAGAAAACCGGCCTGAGAAAGAGCATACAGCCGGTCCGGGAACCGGGGAAAGAGCCATATCGGTTTAACTGGACACCGCCGATTCACCTTTCGCCGCATAACAGCTCCATTGTTTACATCGGTGCCCAGCGCCTTTTAAGGTCTTTAGACCGGGGTGAGCACTGGGAAGAAATTAGCCCGGACCTGACCACTAACGATAAAAGTAAACAGCAGGGCGCAGGAAACATTACTTTCTGCACCATTACCACCATTTCTGAATCTCCGGTAAAGCCCGGCGTAATTTGGGTGGGCACTGATGACGGGAAGGTTCAGCTGACCACCAACGGCGGCGCCACCTGGACAGATTGTACGCCGGCTATAGCCAAAGCCGGTGGACCAGCCAACCTCTGGGTCAGCCGGGTTTTTGCCTCGCCACAGGAAGCTGGCACAGCCTTCGTGGCCAAGAGCAGTTTTCGCCAGGATGATTTCAAACCTTACCTTTTTAAAACGACTGACTTCGGGAAGACCTGGGTGTCTGTGGTCTCCAACCTGCCCGATTACCCCATTAACGTGGTGCTGCAGAGTTCGAAAAACCCGGAACTTTTATTTGTGGGCACAGACCATGGACTGTTTGTGTCCTTTGATGGCGGGAAGAAATGGTGGCCTTTTCAGAATAACATGCCCAGGGTAAAAATTACTGACTTGGTTATTCACCCCAGAGAAAAAGACCTGGTAGTTGGAAGTTACGGCCGTGGCATCTGGATTACCAACATCTGGCCTCTTGAAGAGCTCAGACCAGAAGTGCTGCAAAAAGAAGCTTATCTTTTCTCCATCCGGCCAGCTATCCAGAAAGAATACCCCGTCTTCGGAAACTACGAGCTTCTGGGCGACAGCCATTTGCTAACCCCCAATGAACCCGATGAGGTAACGATTTTTTATTTCTTGAGGGAAGAGGTTCCGGGAGAAGTAAAACTGAAAGTATATGACCAGCAGGGTAATATGCTGAAGGAAATTAAGGCCGGTGGTCAGGCTGGTTTTCACCGTCTGAGCTGGGATATGAGAAAAGAAGCCGGGCCACAAAGCCAGACTGCTCGGGTTGAGCCAGGTGAGTACCGGGTGG
>JBBIRN010000017.1:17519-17757 GCA_037441785.1 Candidatus Aminicenantota bacterium
CTGGAAAGAACTGCGGTGGTGGAAAAGCGCCTCAGCTGGTCGCTGGAAACCAGAACCGTAACCCTGAAGAGCATAAACAGCGGAACTTTGACGGACCGCTGAGACTGAGAAATTTATGGAAGTGCGGCAAAAATGGTAGAAATGTTAGCCCCTACAAGAATGGGAAAAAACCAGGGCCCCCGGGGTTGGGTGCCCTGTTCGTTCAGGGGGATTGTGAGGGGAAAGAGGTTTATGGTTG
>JBBIRN010000018.1:0-454 GCA_037441785.1 Candidatus Aminicenantota bacterium
ATTCTTGAATAATCGGGCAATCCCGACAATCTTTTTTCCGGAATACACAAACTACCCTTTTAAAGGCATTTCCAAATCCACCCCTAAAAGCCGAACCTTTATAAGGCGGCAGACGAATAGGCTCCAGAGCTCGTATAGTAAAATCCAGCGTTTGATACTTAATTCTCATGGGTAAGTTTATTTTAATATTAACACTCAGAATGGGTCGTGGTCAAAAATAATGAGATCACCGGTAACTGGCGAACGATAGATAAGCTTGCGGGCTTTGCCATGAAGGAGATGAGCAATTTTTAAATACAGCCAAATAGGCCCAGCACCATGGATAATGACCACGTTCCCTTCTCCAGCCAACCTGGCTACTGTGTCTAAATATTTGTTGAGTTCGCTTATTTTAGCGGTATCATTATTATATAGGGTAGAAACATCAATCTCTACTTCCATTTTTCCTCTCCTT
>JBBIRN010000018.1:464-5848 GCA_037441785.1 Candidatus Aminicenantota bacterium
ATAACATTTTCTGCTTCTTCGATAAGCTCCTTCACCCTTCTTATAGACTTTTCGGGGTCAATATCTTCCCTTCTTTTCATCAAAGCATGGGCCACTCTGTTTCTCAGCTGGGTAACTTTATCCCATAACTTGTGCAATGCGGCCTGAGACTTGTTTTTCACGGCCTCACTTAATCCTTTTTCTACTTCTTCACGATTTTTTCTTTCATAATGGTCAATACCAGAAGCTAAACAAACATAGGTAACAATGGCTTCTCTTAAGACCAGCAGGGCTTGACTTGGCTTTTTGTTTTCCAGGTACCATTTAGCAGCTTCCAACTGAGCTTCCCATTCAGTCTGTTTCTCAAACCGGCCAATCATCTCTTTAATTTCAGGTAAAAGAAGACTAAGTGGTCTTAAATAGATTTTCGATTCCTCACGCAAGATTTCATCCTCAAGCAGTTGCTTTAATACTTCGGATATTTCTCCGAGTTGTGGGACATAGGTCATTTTGGTGATATCCGTTAATTGCTTTAATTCTTTTTTAAGATTGGCTAGCTTCAGCTGCTTAACACCCTGCTTTCTTATCTGTTTTTCAGTTTTTTCTACCAACAGACACAAATCATCCAGGTCTCCATACTTTTTTAAGGAGGCAATGGCTTCCATCCAATCCAGAAGATCTAACACCGGACGCAGGTCAATAATCTGGCTCTCATTAGTCTTTTGGTCAAGAATGCCGTAAAAGATATGGCTGACTTCAGTAGATTTTTCCATAAATTTGATGAACTGGATGAAAATAACCACAAAAAAGGGAATAGAACGAAAGCAATGAGTTATGTCAAAGGCAACTTCAGATTCACCAACAGTTATATTTTTCCGAAATAAGTCAAACATCTGCCAGAATTCATCGGCGGACTTTCCGGCTGGTATTTCCAGGCGCTCGTAATTAAGATTGGCTACCAATTCCCAGCGGGAATCCTTGGTACCAATGATATAAATTTTATCCGGCTTAAAATAACTGCTTATGGGGAGTATAGATAAATCGCTTTCATAGGTCTGACCGTTGAGCTGGTATTTGACTTTTTGATAATTTCCTGTGCCCAAAAAGCTGATTAATACTTTTGTTTTAGTTGAATTCTCCATACATAAGACTCCTTTTGATAATTTAGGATAGCACTTTGAATTCTGGCTTAATTCATTTGGCCACGGCCAGTTGAACAAAGCCCAGTGCTTTTTTAAATTGCCCTTCAACAAGTCTTTTCCTGGTTCTCGGAGGTTTTACTCGGTAATCTTTTTCTATTTTCAGCTCCTGAGCCAGAATTAATAGAGAGGTACCAAAGGCCGTGGCCCCCTGACCTATCCTTAAAAGAAACGGGGCAGCATCTATTTTTACTCCATCTTTGGCAGCCACCTTCTGGTAAAAATCATGGCAGATTTGCAAAATCTGTTCTTCCTCAAGCTTACAGCTTTTATTTTTAATTTCAAATTCTGTCTCAACTCCTTCTTTTAAGGTTTCAAAAAGTACCGGAATCTGACCGCCTCGTTTAGAACCTTCTACCTGGCATTTCTCAACCATTAGAGAATTCTGCGCTTTCAAATAAGAGCTGTCACTTACATCCAGCAGATGCAAAAACCTGGCTCCCCGTCTCTCACTAGAATAATATGAATTATCTTCAAATTTTCCGTACTTACTTGAAGCTGGCTGTTTTTCTTTATTAAGGAAATTGTAAGCAAGGTCTAAAAGTTCATTATTGGTACTTTGTTCCTTCCTTCCGCTTCCGTTAATGAGCTTTTCTTCTATTTCTTCCCTTTGTCCTGTGTTAGATAATTCTTTAAGTGCATAATAAATTAAAGCAGTCAGAATAGCACCTTTTAAAGAACTGCCTGGGAGATACGGGCGGCCGGCGCTCTTAATAAACAATTTAATTTCTATAGGATTTCCGCTCCTGACCTCAGAAGAAGCTGGTATGGAGTAAAGAATATGTTTTTTTAGCAAATTATGGTCCTGAATTATCTCACCTATATACCTGGCAATGGCTGCTTTTTTGATGAATTCTTCCCGATACCGGTTAAATGCCGAGTCCCGAAAAAGGGAATCCAGGTTTAGAAAATTTAAATATCCTTTTTCCCGGTCTATAAAATAGCCCGATGGAGAAATAGATTGACCTGAACCAATGTGGACTGGAGTAATTACTTTAACTTTGACTTTCATAGTTCCTCCAGTTTGCAGGGAATTGAAAACAGAAAACCATAGCGGTAGACGGGATGGGCTTTAAAAATCTGAGGAGTTATCTCTACCAGAGTGCCTTTGAGAGAAACAGCTGGCAAGACCGAACCTTCAGAAAAAAGACGAAGGGAACGGCGCCGATAGGACTTGTTAGCAGGAGAAAAAATATAACCTTTCCTTAACTCCAGCTCGTAATAGCCTCTGGCCAGAGCCTCAAGCTCATCTTCAGCTGGAAAATAGGTAGAAGCGGCATATACACCATTAGCTCCGTCAGTATCAGGCATAGAGAGATAATCAAATTCAGGAGCATAGAAAAGTCCTTTTCCTGCTGTCCGGTCTCCCCCAACTCCCTCATCTGCCAGCAGATTAAACAAGGCCCTGATCTTCGGCTCCCAGGATTTATCCTTAAACCTGACGAGGACAAACAAACCGGCGTTCTCCGTGAAATGGACCTGGCCAAAATGGAAATAATTTTCTCCCGGATGGTTGTTAAAACGGCTCAAAGAAACACGCGGTACATCCTCAATTTGCCAGGGGACAAGTCTTACTTTTATCTCTTTGCTCTTATTCAGCCTCGGCAGACAATCAAGGCTCTGATCAGTTTCAATTTCTTCTTTAAGGTCGTCAAGGATATCGCCGCTCAGAAGTCTTGTTAACAAGTTCAAATTAACAAACTTTATTTTCTTCAGCTCTTTCTCTTTGGTTAACTGGTTTTTGGGGAGAGGGAAATAATAATCATCATCCCAGAAAGGAAAGGCAGAGCTCAAAAGAAAAGGCGGGTCAGACTTAAAGGCCTGAATGAAAGTATCTACCTCGCCGTAGAGAAGTAAATGGACATGGCAGAGGGCGGAAAAAAGGGTGTCAGAAGGAATATGAACCTTGCTTCCTTCAAGCCAGCCTTCCCTTTCACCCAAATGAAGGAAGCTTTTTGGTTTTAATTTTATTCTTAGGTATTCCATGGTTAGCCAGCAAGCCTCTTCTTAAGTTCTTCAAATTTCTGGACAATCTCGGCAGGAGTGGTCCCCAAATCTTTGTTAATGGCTCTTTCTGGAACAAGAGCTATCTTCCCGTTTTCATAATCTTCTCTTTTGTTCCAGAAGACCTCAATATTATTGAAAGCTACCCGACCGTAACCACGCGACCCCATGCCACCAAGATAATCATGTTCCAAGAGTTCCATAGCAATAAATACCTGTTTTAAAAATTCCTTGTCCTGGTCATCAAAAACGTTATAAATTAATTCCATATCTTTAAAGCGAGCTCCAGCCGGCACACGCTCTACCTGACGAAGGCTCCCAAGTAAAGCCGTTCCAGTTAAACGGTTGATAGCTGTTTCATATTTAACCTCGGTATATTCCAGTTCCAGGTTGTCTTTCATTTCCTTAGTGATACTTTCTTCATCAAGATAAGAATCGCTGACCAAAAGCCGGGTTGGGGTTGGAACAGTGATTTCATCAGATACAGCTATTCCCCAAATGCGGCAGATCGGACATTTAGTATATTGTTCATTGCTTTCACATTTATGGCCGGACAAATTTCCCTCCCTGTCTTTAGCATTCCAGAAATCAGGCTTATTAGCGGCTTCTTTTTTTTCAAGGAGCGACCTAAGTTTTCCCTTGAGAGACGAGCCTGGAATGTAAGGTTTTCCTTCAGGGTCAGTAATAACGTTGAGGTCCAAGCCTCCTATTTTAAGCCCCTCGCTGGCCCCTCCAATTCTCATCCCGGTTTTTACCTCAATTTGCCCTTTGATGATTACTTTTCCTATAAGGCTATGATTCATGGTATCCTCCTTTTTATTCTTGATTAATTATTTGCCACCATAAAATTTATGGTAAGCCACGATGGCTTCAACGAAATTCTTGAAATTAGAAAAATTCGCCTTATTGGTGTTTTTTATCAGAACTTCCATTAAATTACGAAATTCCTTAACTTTTCCTTTATGTCTACCAGCAGCGTATGCTAACTTGGGTCTGAGCATTTGCAACCTGTATTCATCGTAATCTTTCATCTTCTGAATTTCATCCAGGACATTGCGTATCTGAGAAGTAGTCAATTTCTCATCTTTCCCTTGGACATACCAATTACCAAGAGAATTGGCATATTCATTGAGTTCTTTAGCATCTCCAGCAAGGATTTTTTTAATCCTGTTCTCGTCAACCTTTACACCTTGTACATCTCTGGCATTTAAATTTCTCTGATTACCCTGATAATTCATATCTCTCCTCCTTTTTATTTTCTAGTTAAATAATCCGCCACACGCGTGGCAATATTAAGATAGGGATAAACTTCATAATTAGTAATTATCAATTTAAACAGCTTTTCTATATCAGACTTGGTATTATCATCAAACTTACGCATCAGTTTCTTTAAGCTATAGCGGAGACGCCAAACTCTTTCCATTGAAATTTCTTGTTTTTTCTTTTTTTCCTTTTCCTGATAAATGTTATACAAAATTCCAAGCAAGGAGCGTGGGACGCCTCTGCCATTGTTTTCATCTACAAGTGAGGTGACCAGCTCAATAATTTTTTTGACCTCCGGAAAACATTCCCAGGCCATTGATTCCCCGAACAAATTTAACCTGTTTCTTCCGTCATCTTTAGCTTTATCTTCAGCTTCACCTGCCATCTTAGCTGCCTGATAAATAGGAAATTTCTTACCCGGAGCAAAAAAGATTCCGGTTGAGAGTGTTAATCTTTCACAGGTAAATTTTCTAAAATCATCATAAATCGCCTTAGCCAAGTCAGGTAGGACTGACCATGGACCTATCAGGAACAGGTCATCACCACCAGAGTAAGCAACATACACAAAATCAGCTAAACCCTCGTTTCCACTGGAATCTGCTATCCATTTCTGCAGCTGACTGATTCGGGCACTAAAATACAGGGACAGCATAGAACTCAGCATGCTGATGCGAGAAATAGTCTTATTTTTTCCGAGGCCTTGCTGGAAAAGTTTACCCAGATTATCCACATCAGCTCTTAAAACACCCCATTTTTTTATCCCAGAAGCCTTTTCTGCAATATCTTCCAAGGTTAAAGTCTGGCCGTTAAGCGCTGGAACTTTTTTGGCCATAAAGGTGAAGCCTTCAAATCTACCGGCAAAATCAGTGGAATTTATGATAATTTTGCCTCGGCCATTTTTTCCATCAACAGAAAATAAAAATTCACATTTAAAACCAA
>JBBIRN010000018.1:5858-9101 GCA_037441785.1 Candidatus Aminicenantota bacterium
CCTGAAACACGTCGGGCCACCTGAGATCTTTATCTGGAAGGGTTTTTCTCGTCTCTGGTACGATGGAAATCGCCCTGGCTCGGACTAAATCCTCGGAAAAGGAAATCAAACTTTCGCAAAGTGAACAGATATCCCTGGATTGTTCTATTTCTTCACCACAGATATTACAGCCTTTTGTCTCTCCACCTTGGTCAAAAGGACCCAAAACAAAATTCTTAAAATGCTCACGGCCGCCCGAAGTAATCAGGGCAGAAAATTTACGCTTCTTGCTGGTAGATAATTCTTTGCCTAATTTTTCCCAAAGAGCAGCAAAATTCTGGAAAAAGTCCCGGTAGCTTACAGGCACCCAGCTCAAGATAGTAGCAATTTTACCTTTATGGGCCCTTATTAATACTTCATCCAGTTCGCTTTGGATAGAATTCAGCTTGGAGACCGCTACTTTCAGGTTAGGCAGAAGCAGGTAAAAGTTGCCGCCTCCACAATAGAGCAGGTTAACCTCTTTCAGATCAAATTCGCCGAGAACCTTTCTGGCTACTATTTCAGAAAGCAATTGCAGATAAAAGGACCGGGCTCTGAGACCTTTTAAAGCTTTTTCTGAGGTGACATGATAAATGAAGTCCTGTATTCCGGAAATATCGACCCCGACCAGAAGGAAATCCTGGCGGTCCAGGTCTTTATCTTCTTTATCATCTTTTATGCCAGAAGCCTCATTTTTAGCTTCCTGGCCGATAGTTTTTATTCCCGCAAGAATGCGGTTGACCTTTTCTCCAAATCCATCTCCTTCCTCTTCACTAAGCTTATAAAGGCAACCAGCCAGGGCTGCTGTGGTTTTTAAATGGTGAAAAAGAGAAATATCGGGCCTATCTCTGTAAACAGCAGAAGGAATGCTTAGAGTATATTTCAGCAAGAGGTGATAAATCTGAGTTAGAAATAAATCGTAGTCTTCAGAATTCAGCTTCTTTAAGTCGCCAATAAACTCTTCCCACCTCTTTTTGTAGGCGTCCTCGCCTTTTAAACCGTGAAAAGCATCTTTCTTATCCTTAACGGGAAATAAATCAGCCAGACTTTCATTAAGTGGCGATAATGGAATGTAATAGGCTGGCGAATCTTTTTTCCCTTTTTCTGAATCAGACTCGTCTAATTCCAGTTGAGAAAATATGGAAGTAAGAGGTTCTTCTTTAGGACGGCCAGACTCTTCCTCTTCTTCTCGTTCCTGCCTTTCACCGGAGGACATCCTATCGGCCAGAGCAATCAATCTGGCCAAAAACTTCTGCCTTTCGTTATTACCCTGTTCTGGAACATGATGAAGGGCAGCAATTACGCCTGCCTCATCGTACTGGCGGAGGTTCTCTCTGAAGAACTTGGCTGTGTAAGCTCCGTTCAGATAAGTATAATGATCATCCCTGTCTTTCCTGGCAAAATTCGTATAATCATATTGATCGCCCTGTTCCTTCAGGTCAAATTTAGCACCCGCCCTCTGATAGAATTTCCCAATATCATGTAATAAGCCGGCTAAGATTATTGCCTGGTAATCAGTTATTTTGCCCATCATTTTTTTTACCTCTATACTTAAGTTTTAGCCATAATTTCCATAATTTCAACAAAAGAAACGTTTCCGAAACGTTTCCTTTTTCATTTTATCGTTATCTTGCTTTTCTCCAGCCGCAGTCCATACCGGCTGCCAGCGTATACCTTGATGGAATTAATTGATATAAGCGACCAGAGAGTATCGTTTTTTAGCTCCTCCTTTAGCACCCGGTTAAGCTTGCTGATGTACTGCCGGCAGAGATCAGCTGGAATTCCGTTTTTCCACTTCTTGAGAAACATTTCTCGCTTTAAAAGTTT
Organism: Candidatus Aminicenantota bacterium; assembly: GCA_037441785.1. Taxonomy (GTDB): domain Bacteria; phylum Acidobacteriota; class Aminicenantia; order Aminicenantales; family Saccharicenantaceae; genus Saccharicenans. The sequence goes on from JBBIRN010000018.1 coordinate 7,704, forward strand.
TTCCCCGAAAATCCTGGCATAGTCAGTAGAATGCCGCTCTACCTGTTCTGGCCCGAACAGGTTATCTATCTCTCGGTAACAATCCTGGCAGTCAAAGCAATACTCTTTCTCCGGATAAGGGCAAAAATCGGTTTTTTGTCTTAAAAAAACGGAATAATAAAATAGAAGTCTCGGCGGCAGGATAATTGTTTTATCGTCAACCTGAACAAGGCGGTGGGAAAGGTGAACCGAAACTTCAGGCTGTAAAGCAGAAAGGTCTATTTCCTTCTGCCCCTCCTTAACTAATTCTCTAAAGGATTTCCCTTTCAAATTAAGCTTGCGCCCGAGGCGGATAAACGGTAAATCAGCCAGCATTATTTTAGCCTGACTGGTATTAAGTAATATTTGCTGGCCATCCCTAGTCTTAACAGAAATATCTCTATCTATTTTGGGTTTATAAAAAAAATCAGGATGAGATTCAAATTCTGTTGTAACAATAACATGATAAAGCCTATCCCACGGACGCCCGAATAACTGGAGAGCGGCACCCAAATAGAAGCTCATAGTCTTGCGGCCACCAGCTATGGAACAATGAAGGCGAACTTTCTCGTCTCTGGTTTTCTCTCTGACCAAAGAAGTAATCAAATCACCCAGAGCTTCATTATCTTCGTAAGAACAAATATCCTCAACCAGCTGACCGTCTCTGCTTTTAGGTATCAATATATTGGCTTCATCCAGTTTTATTTCAGGAAGGTTATACTCCGCGATTAAGTTATTCAGGATGTTTCTTTTTATTAAGTTCTCAATTAGTTTTTGTTTGCCCAAAGCAGTGGTCACGACATAAATTTCATCCGGGTAAACAGGCGGTCTAGAGAGAGCAAGAGAATATATAGTTTCGGTGATGACCTGCGGCGAGGTCCCCACCACAAACATAAAAATTTCTTTATATTGCCCCATAATTAATTAAGCAAAATAAAGAGAGAATTATTTAAAATCAAATCAAATTTAAAAGTCAAGATATTTTTGAGACTGATGAGTAAAAAATTTTCCGTTAAGCCGGAAACTTATTAGATAGGGAGAAGGAGATGATTATAAGAAGGATAAAAAAATATAAGGTACGGAGGCAGGCGAGAAACAGGAAAGCAATAAGAAGAAAAGGAAGATTTTGTCGTTTTTGTCTGATGTTGATAATAGCTATGGTCGCTTAGATGGATAACAAGAGAAATGATGGTAATAAATCTTAAATTGTCAATTAGCTTTGACTATGGCGGAGAAAGCTATGAAAAAAAGATGTCTTAAAAAAACGTTTTCTTTCCTGCCCCGCTTATCCCTGTGCTTTTTACTTTGGCTTTGAGGCACCGGGTTTTTCTGGGCTGGCTTCTTCCTCGGTCACTGGTTCCACGCTCATGGGCTTGCTCA
>JBBIRN010000018.1:9122-17613 GCA_037441785.1 Candidatus Aminicenantota bacterium
CACGATGCTTCTTATGTTGCGCCGCCGGGCTTCAAACTCTTCCTCCCGGCCCTGGAAAAATTCAGACTTGATGTACTCCAGAAGCTCGTTGACCTGCTTCTCAATTTCTTTCATCCTCTCCCGCATGTTCAGGATGACTTCCACTCCAGCCAGGTTGACGCCCAGGTCGCGGATGAGGTTCAGGATGACGCTCAGCCGTTCCAGGTCTTCGTCGGTGTAAAGACGGGTGTTGCCCTCACTGCGAGACGGTTTAAGCAGGCCTTCTCTCTCGTAAAGCCTCAACGTCTGCGGATGAATGTTGAACATCCTGGCCACGGCGCTGATATGGTAATAACCGCAGGGTGATTTCTGAGTGGCTTCTTCTGGTCTTCTTTTTCTCCTGGGCATCGTCTCACCTCCTTTCGCTCCTCATCCTTCTAACCTCAAAACCTCAACCGAGGTCCTTCCGCGGATTTTCTTCGTAAAATTTCTCCAGCTCCTTCATCATCTCGCGCACTCTCTGGTCCACGTGAGAAGGAGGCACGATAAACACTTCTACGTACATATCACCACGGGCATTCTTGCCCACGTAAGGCGCACCTTCGCCTTTGATACGGAACTTCTGCCCCGACCTGGTGCCAGGCGGGATGCGGATGGTCTTTTTCTCGCCGTAGATGGTTGGCACCTCAATCTTGGCACCGAGGGTGGCTTCCGGCACGGTGATGGGCACTTTTATGTAGATGTTAGCTCCTTCCCGCTTGAAGAACGGATGGGGAGTTACTTCCAGGTTGATGTAGAGATCGCCCGCCGGGCCGCCGTTTGGGCCAGCGTTGCCTTTGCCCGGAACCCGAACTTTGGAACCGCTGTCAACGCCGCGCGGTATTCTCACGGTGATGGTTTCGGTGGTGGGCACGCGGCCTTCGCCACGGCAGTTGGCACAAACCTCGCCGCTGACCCTACCTGTGCCCAGGCAAGTAGGACAGGTGCTGGAAAATTTCATAAAGCCTTTCTGCACGTACGTCCGGCCGCTACCGCCGCAGTCCGGACAGACTCTCTGCCCGCCGAGGGAGCTGTAGCCACTTCCGCCGCAGACCGGGCAGTGCACCAGACGGTTGACCCGGATTCTCGTCTGCAGGCCGTTGACGGCGTCAGCAAAGCTGATGGTCATGGAATAGTTCAAGTCTTCACCGCGCTGCGGACCGCGGGCCCGGCCTTCTTCCCGGAAACCACCAAACAGGTTTTCAAAGAAGTCCCGGAAAGAAGAGGTGCCGTACTCAGAAAAATCAAAACCTTCAAAACCACCGGTGAAGGGGCCAGCGCCCGGCTCACCGGGACCAGCGCCGGGTCCGCCGGCAAAATCACCGACGAAACCAAACTGGTCATACTGGGCACGCTTTTTCGGGTCGCTCAGGACAGAATAGGCTTCTTGGATTTCTTTGAACTTGGCTTCCGCCGATTTATCGCCGGGGTTAAGGTCCGGGTGGTACTTGCGGGCCAGCTTGCGGTAGGCTTTTTTGATTTCAGCCTGAGAAGCGGTCCGCGGAACCCCCAGAACCTCGTAATAATCTTTCTTGGCCATTTCTGCCCTCGCTCCTCGCTTGCTTGCCTGCCTCAGCGCTAAAACGGGCGGGCGCTGGCAGCTGTTCCGCCGGTCCCGATCCCCGGCCGGCAGAACAGCCGCCTTCAGCCCATCCGCTCATCTTCAGCTCGCCATAGTGCGTCGGAGCCTATTTTGAGCTCCAAGTTTAACGCTGGCTGGTTCGAGACTGGCTAAGTCACCAGCCCGGCCCAGGCCAGCAGTTAAGCGGCTAAGTACTTTAGCCAGGTAGCCTGAGCGTTTTGTTAGCACAGGCTACTAATTTTCTTAATGTTTCTTGTCGTCGTCAACTACTTCAGCGTCTATGACCTCGTCATCACCTTTGCCGTCGCCGCTGCTGCCGCTGGCGCTACCACCGCTCTGCGTGTAGCTCTGGTAGCCGGCACCTGACTGACCGGAAGCCTGCTGACCACCGGCCTGACGGTAGAGTATCTCGCTTATCCGGTGCGAAGCCCGGGACAGAGCATCCATGGCGCCGCGGATGGCTTCCAAGTTGTCGCTTTCCATGGCTTTTTTGGTGTTGGCAATCTCTTGTTCTATGCGGTTTACTTCATCAGCCGGAATCTTGTCGCGGTTTTCGCGCAGCAGTTTTTCTATGCTGTAAATCAACTGGTCAGCCTGGTTGCGAGCGTCAATGACTTCGCGGCGTCTGCGGTCTTCGGCCGCATGAGCTTCCGCTTCTTTGACCATGCGCTCAATTTCCTTTTCATCCAGACCGCTGTGACCGGTGATGGTGATGGCCTGTTGCTTGCCGGTAGCCAGGTCCTTGGCTGAGACGTGCAGAATGCCGTTGGCGTCTATGTCAAAAGTGACCTCAATTTTCGGTACACCGCGTGGTGCCGGTGGAATGCCATCCAGATGGAAGCGACCAAGGCTCTTGTTGTAGGCCGCCATCTCGCGTTCACCCTGCAGCACGTGGATTTCCACCGAAGTCTGGTTGTCAGCCGCGGTGGTAAAGATTTCGCTCTTGCGAGTCGGGATGGTGGTGTTGCGCGGAATCATCCTGGTGAAAACACCGCCCAGGGTTTCAATGCCCAGGCTCAGCGGGGTCACGTCGAGCAGGAGCACATCCTTGACCTCACCGGCCAGGACGGCACCCTGAATGGCCGCGCCGACCGCCACCACTTCGTCCGGGTTAACGCCCTTGTGCGGCTCTTTACCGAAGAAATCGCGCACCAGCTTCTGAATCATGGGCATTCTGGTCTGACCACCTACCAGGATGACCTCATCAATGTCTTCCGGCTTGAGGCCAGCGTCTTCCAGAGCCTGTTTCACGGGCGGGATGGAACGCATGACGATGTCTTCAGCCAGTTGTTCCAACTTGGCCCGGGTGAGTTTCATCAGCAGGTGCTTGGGGCCGGTGGCGTCAGCGGTGATGAACGGCAGGTTGATTTCGGTTTCCATCATGGTGGAGAGCTCAATCTTGGCCTTTTCCGCCGCTTCTTTAAGCCGCTGGAGGGCCATCTTGTCCTGGGTCAGGTCAATGCCCGTTTCCTTCTTGAACTCGCTCACTATCCAGTCCTGAATGCGCTGGTCAATGTCGTCGCCGCCCAGGTGAGTATCACCGTTGGTGGCCTTAACTTCAACCACGCCTTCTCCGACTTCCAGGATGGAGATATCAAAAGTACCGCCACCGAAGTCGTAGACAGCGATGATTTCGTCCTTCTTCTTGTCCATGCCGTAGGCCAGGGCCGCAGCTGTCGGTTCGTTGATGATACGAACAACTTCTAGACCGGCTATCGTGCCCGCATCTTTGGTGGCTTTTCTCTGGGCATCGTTGAAGTAGGCTGGGACGGTGATGACCGCTTTTTCTACTTTCTCGCCCAGGTAATCTTCAGCCGCCTTTTTGAGCTTCTGCAGGATAAAGGCAGAAATCTGCGGTGGAGAATACTCCTTGCCCTGAGCCACCACCCTGACATCACCGTTTGGAGCTTCAACTACCTTGTATGGGACCTGCTTGATCTCGTTCAGAACTTCGTTGTAGCGCCGCCCCATGAAGCGCTTGATGGAATAGATGGTGTTCTCCGGGTTGGTTACACGTTGACGCTTGGCCACTTGTCCGACGAGTATTTCACCCTTGTTGGTAAAAGCGACCACAGAAGGTGTGGTGCGGCCTCCCTCTTCGTTGGGGATGACCGTAACCTTATCGCCTTCCATGACCGCTACGACGGAGTTGGTAGTGCCGAGGTCAATTCCTATTATCTTACCCATTTTCGTCCTCCTGTTTTCTGTTTCGTTAGCTGTTTAGCTTATTATTAATATAAAAGTTGAGTATTATTTTGTCAAGTTTTTTTGAAATTTTTATTTATTTATTATCAATAATTTAGAAAATTTTCATCTTGGCGGCGTAAAGGGCCGGGCTTTTTGGAGCCTTATGAAGGTAAAAGAGCCTGAGAAGGTGGCCTGGGTTAAAAGCTGGGGCAATGATTTTTGGCAATTAATTGGTCGTTAATTTGTGGACATGGGCATTGGCGTTGAGGCGCAGATACGTTTGCATACACGCTTTTTCCTGTTTACCTTTAAAGCTATGTCTACATAGCTTGGTTGTTATCTTGACGGCTTTTAGACGGGTTTTATTTATACTTATAGCTGTCTGCTCAGGCTGTTTAAAGATTAAAAAGCTGTTTAAAAATTAAATTTGAAAACTAAAAAAGTTATTCTGTTATCTATAAACTTAGGCTCCTGGCCAAACCAGCAGGATTGACAACAGGTAAAAAGTATGGACTTTTTCTTCTCTGTCCTTTTCTTGACCTTAATAATTAGCATCAGCCTTCACCCAATAATCAGCAGATAAAAAAGAGAGCATGCACACGTACTCGGACTTCCTGGATGAGGGATATGAAAAAAAAATGGAAATATAGTTTGTGGAAATTTAGTTTGGGGCCCCATTTTTAGGGGAGCCAGATGAGGCCCTTGAGGCCGTCAATGAAGGCCCAGTAGATGCCCTGGGCGTCGCGCTCTTTCTCAAAATAAATTATCATTCGCGGCTTAATTTCTTTTTTCCTGGAAAGGAAATTCTTAACCGGCCTTATCAGGTACCAGGAAATCATTTCCCGACGCTGTTTGCTTTTTTCTTTTCCCAGGCTTCTCACGGAAATCTGCAACCCGTTGTCCATGATGAGTTCATAGGAAGTGGGCATGTCAGTTATTTCCAGAGCCTGTACTTCAAAGTTGTCGCTCGTGCCAGAACCTGAAGCCGCGCCGGATTTATCCTGCTTAGCCTGGTCATCTTTCTTTTCTCCCGGTTTTGCCGTGGTGTCCTCCTGCTTTTGATTTTCTGCCGGGTTGATGAGCAGCCGTGTTGGCGGCTTCAGTGCTGTTTTTTGTTCCAGGGTGGTGATTTCCAGAGGTACAGCTGGACCTGAGTACCTGATATCCCTGGCTGTCCAGCTCTTGAGCACCATCCCCCTGGCCCGGAGCTCAATTTTTTTCTCCCTGAGGTTCAGGACAAAATAATACTGCGGGTTTTTGGCCAGACTCAGCTCCTTTTCCAGGAATTTGTTTTCTTTGACCAGCTGCAGCCTGGCTCTGTCCCTGATCGGCTCACCAGTTTCGGCCTTGTCCGCACCTACCTTTTCCTGCGGTGGTATGGCCACATTTTTTTTCTGGGCAGCGGGCTGGGGCTTTTTCTGGAGCGCCGTCGAGCTCCTCTCTGCGGTAGCTGTTTTCTGGCTTTGTTTAACGGCCTTTGTTTTTACCTGAACAGGTTCTCCGGAACTCACGTTTGACAGGCTAACCAGCAGAAGACTAACCAATAAAATTAGAGCCCCAAAATGCGCTGCTTTTTTAATTCTTTTAACTTTGTTAACTTCCCACATTTTCTTCAGCTTTTTCTTAGTTTTCTCACCCGCCGCGCCACCAGCAATTTTGCCTTTCTCTTAAGAACTTCATCTCCCTTTGCCAGAGAAATTTAATAAATGTAAATCCGGGTGCCGATTTTTGAAGCTTTAAAAACTTCTTCCAGGTCTTTGTCAGCCATTCGCACGCAGCCGTGGGTTACGTTGCGACCGAGAAGTCTGGTGTAAAGCGTGCCGTGGATAAAATAGCCATTGCCAAACCCCAGAGCGTAATCGCCAAGCACTCCGCCTTCTACCCGGTCTTCCATACGCTTGGGAATCGGCTCACCTTCTTCAATGAAAGCCCAGTCCGGCTTGACCCAGTACGGGTTCTGGATTTTTGATTTAACGAAAAACTCTCCTTTGGGGGTGTCAAACACCCAGCTTCTTTTGCCAGATGGGTCAACCAGAATAACGCCGCTACCGGTAGAAACCAGTCCTTCTTTTATGGTTTCACCATCTTTTTTCAGGTAATACCGGTTTTCGGCCGAATCAACCATTATGTAAACGCCTTTCGGCTGCAGGTCCTTAATCTGTTTTTTAAGTAGACTGTTTTTCGCCTCTGGCGTTAGTTTCTCTTTTGGGTCCAGCCTGAAAGCGTAGACTTCTTTCCAGGAATTTATCTGCTTGAGGTCCTTTATCTCTGCCAGAATAAAAATAAACAGAACAGCCAGGTAAATGACCGCGGTTAAAACCAGCAATATCTTCCAGATTTTCATTTTGTCTCTGCTTTTTTCTCGCCTTTAAAAACCGAGATTATCTTATTGTTCGGGTCCGTGGTTCCGATAATAACCACGGGCGTGCCTACCGGAATCATCCTGAACAGTTCTCCCATCTCGTCATCATCCAGAGCCACACAGCCCTGAGTCAGACCATCCTTGCCACCACCGTGTATTTCAATCAGACCGCCAATCTTGGTCCTCTCTGTTATGATACCCCTTTTTTTGGCTTCGTTAAACTTTTTAACGTCTTCTTCATTAGGATAATTAATCAGCAGGGCTCGGGCATACTTACTGGAACCAATCTTCCTGATGACTTTATACTCGCCTTCGGGCGTGGCATCATCGCCGGCATGCAGTTTATCAGCCAGTCCGTTAAACCCCAGGCCGACATCGTAGGTTTTGATGGGTTTACCATCTTTATAAACCGTCAGCCGGCGCTCCAGCTTGCTGACCAGAATCAAAAGTGAATTGGTTTCTTCAGACCTTTTTACCGCCCTTTCAGCCATCTTCTTCCAGGCCGCTACCTGGGCGGGGTCCATGTATCTTTCCAGCTGTCTTCTAAGGATGTTTTCCGCCTGGTTCAGAAGGCTTTCTACGGCCTTGAGCTTTTCCCGCGCCTGGTCATACTTTCCCTGCTCCAACAGGCGGTCTACTTCCTTAAACATAACATCCGCTTGAGCCAGATGCTGACGGGAAAAATTGCGCATGGTCAGCTCCAGGCTGAAGCTGTCAAAAATGCGGTAGCGCTCATAAAGGCTGTTTTTAAGGGACCTGATTTCACCGGCGGCCTGAGCTTTTCTTGCTTCTACCAGGTTTTTAAGGCTATTCCCTTCCTCCAACACCTGGCGGAATTGCTCGCGCACTTTATCATAATTTCTAAAATAACCTATCTTAAGCTCTTCCTGGTTAAAAAACTTGCGGGCCTCATCCAGGTGCTGGCGGTAAGCTTCATACTCTTTGGGGGCAAAAAAAGAAGCACCGGCCCTCCAGAGGTCCTGCTCTTGAGCCAGAGCTTCCTTTGCCTCTGGAGGAGCCGGTGGCGTTTGACAGCCTTGTCCGATAAAAATCAGGCTAAACAGGCCTAACAGTACGAGTGCTCCACCAACTGCCTTTAGCTTCACTACTCAACTCGGCTCCTGTCAGAATAGAATTCCTGCAGGAAAATTACTTTTTGCCTTTTACTTTTTCAATGGCAGCTTTAACCTGTTCAGCGATGGCGTTGGCTTTTTCCTTGATGGAAACAGCCTTGTCCTTGGCGCCAAAATAGTCTTCCTTGTCAATGGCAGTCTGGACTTCAGCCAGCTGAGCTTCGAGGCCAGCCAGGTCGGCTTTCATGGCTTCAATGTCAGCTTTGGTGCCCTTGCCCTTGGGAGCCTTTTCCAGCAGAGCCTTGGCTTCGTCAAAAGCAGCCTTGGCTTCGTTCTGAGCGTTCAGGGCGTTGTTCTTAGCTTCTTCTTTTCTGGCCGGGATCAGGGCTTTAACGGCTTCAGCGTCAGCTTTAACCTTAGCCAGCATCTCTTTGGCTTTGCCGTACTTCTTGAACAGCTTCTTGCTCTGAGCGTTCACTTCGTCCATAGCGGCGTTGAAGTCGTCGTTGAGCTTCTTCAGCTCTTCCTTGGCATAAATATTGCCGCCGGCGGCTTCCACTGCGCTGATGGCAGCCTTAGCTTCGTCTATCTGTTGAGTCGGCTGCTTGGCGCAGCTAGTAAACAGGAAAACCACTAAAAGGCCCAGGACTGAGAGTTTCATCAGATTTTTCATGGTTTTTACCTCCTTTCTGATGATTTTTTATTTTATGGCCTAATTCCTTTCCTTTCTTCTAGTTTATTGCGCTTTGATTAAAATTATTTTTATTCCCCCTATTCCCAGAACCTCTGCTTCATTTAACAGAGGCGGGAATATGACCCTTTCTTGGTGTGAAAACTATGGAGGGCTTAAAAAGTCTGACAGAGAATTTTCTCCATCCGTGCTCATATTTTTATCCTTCTTCCCTCCACCCTTCCGGATGGAGATTGATATGATTATTAGCACAAATTACCCCCCTTGTCAAATACATTTATGAGTTCATGGACTTAAACATTTGGCCGCCAAATGTTTATAAACTAAACTCAATTTTTCACCTTTAGAATAGGCAAAACATACTATTTTAATAGGATTTAAAGGGCGTAAAAAGAAGATTTGTAAACCAGGCTCTTCACTTCTAGAGAATATTTAAATTAAAGCCTCAACCCTATTTGATAACAATAGCGATAGGTTGATCCAAATTGGCTTTTGGGCTCATATCACGCCAGAGAACAAGGCTTAAATCTTTGATTTTAAATAAGATGGCATGGTCCGACCCCAAAGAAAAAGGCCCG
>JBBIRN010000019.1:0-9876 GCA_037441785.1 Candidatus Aminicenantota bacterium
GGAGGATAAGATGATTAAGAAAGCAGAAAATGACAAACAAAAAATAAGAAAAGTTTTCAAGTTTGGCGGAAGCTGTTTGCAGGACAGTGCTTCCGTTCGCCAGGCTCTGCGCCTCATCAAAGCCGAACAACCGGAAAGAGTGGCAGTGGTTGTTTCCGCCATTCAGGGAGTAACTGACCTGCTTCTGGATGCTTATCACCAGGTGCTGGCCCAAGATAAAAATTATAAAGGTACTCTCCATTATCTAAAACGGAAACACTTGACCCTGGCCACAGAGCTTCTGTCCCTCAAAAGGTTCGGGAAAGCCTCCGAGATTTTTTCTCAAATTTTCTCCCGGCTCGACCGGCTTCTTCAAGGTATAGCTCTGGTCGGTGAGACCACGCCGGGAGTAAAAGCCCGGGTTTTAAGCTCTGGAGAAAGGCTCTCAGCCTGGCTACTGGCGCTGGCCATGGAAGAAGCGGGTTTAACCTCCAGGGTCTATGAAACCGACCGCATCGGACTCGTCGTGGACCAGCCTGGGGAGGGAGCCAGGGTCAACTTGAAAAAATTTGATAAAAACTTTGCCGGCGTTTTGGCAGAAATTGCTGCCGGCTCTTTTATTCCTGTTTTTACCGGTTTTTTCGGTTGCACAGAAAATGGTCAGGTAGCACTTTTCGGTCGAAACGGTTCAGACTACAGCGCCGCCATCATAGCCAGGGGGCTCAGGGCTGATATTCTCATCACCTTTAAAGATGTCAGCGGTTTCCTGACCGCCGACCCGGAACTTGTCCCCCAAGCCCGGCCCATTCCTTATCTCGACCGGAAGGAAGCAGCGGAGCTGGCTTATTTTGGAGCGCGAGTGCTCCACCCCAAGACTCTGGAGCCTCTTTCTGGCCGGAAATTAACTGTAGAAATCAGGTCCTTTGAGAAACCAGAAACACCAGGCACCGTCATATGCCAGAAAGGTGTCAAACGGACTCCAGCTATTAAGAGTTTTGCCCTGAACAAGAACATCTCTGTCCTCAAAATTGAAGGGCCGGGAGTTGGTGACCAACCCGGCTTAATCGGCCTCCTCGGTTCCAGACTCTCAGAAAAAAACATCAACATTCTGACCGTTTTAACCTCCCAGACCTGCATCAACCTCATCTTGCCGGGACCAGTAGCTGAGCTGGCCTACCAGGTTATTGCCGAGCTGAATGAACCAAGCATAAAAAAACTTTCCGTTGAACATGACCTGGCTCTCATCGCTGGTGTCGGGCTCGGCCTCAGAAAAACACCGGGAGTGGCGGGAAAAATCTTTTCCGTGATGGCTCGGGAAAAGATTAACCTGGAGTTCTTTTCCAGCGGGGCCTCCGAGGTAGCCATCTACCTCGTGGTAAAAAAGGAGGCAGCGGACAGAGCCATCAAAGCCCTGCATCAGGAATATTTTGCCTCAGCCGCAAAATTGGAAGAAGCCGGCCAGAAGATGCAGAACGCCCTGGTGAACTGATTTGACCGCTTTTACCACCTAGAGTTTTTGGCTAATTGAAAAACGCCAAAAAAAATCCCGATGGCCAGGCCGATTTTCACCTGACCACCGGGATGAAGACCTTTTTTGGTTGATGGATTAGAACCTGTAATTTATGCCCAGAGAAAGGTCCAGTGTCTTCCGCTTAAAGGTCACGGGGTAGGAGAGGCTGCTGTAGACATCCGACTTGTTGTAATTTTTATAAAAAACATAAAGAGCCCCCAGGTCCAGGTTTAACTTGTCCGTCACTTTGAACCTGAAACCTCCGCCAACGGTGTCGCAACTGAGTTCATGGTCAAGGTCAGTCTGATAAGCATCACTCAGGCTGTAGTTTGTTCTCTGGTAGCCAGCGCTCGCGGTGATAACTTTGCTCAGGTCATATTCCAAGCCCAGGGCCATTTCGTAAGAGTTTTTGTTCACCAGCTCTTCTCTTCCATCCCAGTTAGCGCTTTTGTCAAAAAAGTAAGTAAAAGAAAAATAGGTGCGAACGGCAGGTGAAACAGAGTATCTTAAACCAGCAGCCAGGAGGGCCGGAATATCATTGCGGAAAACGTATCCATCCGGGAAAAGCCCGGTATCATCTTCTGTGGTCTTATTCTTGAGCTCCAGCTTGGTGTTGAATTCATAACGCAGGCTCAAAACCAGGGCTTCATTCGGCGTATAATTCAGGCTGAGAATGGGAGTAAAACCTGAGCCGGTTTGTTTCACCTTCACGTTTTTGTCAGCTACCAGGGCCGCATAAGTTGGCTGACCAATAGCCGTAAAAAAGTCATAAGCGCTCATAAAACCACCGGTCGGGTTGAGCAGCGGATGCTGGGGGTTGATCATAATATCGCTGATATGACCTTCATAATCATTCCTGGCCTGAATTAACCTGCCGCCCAGGCCGAATGATAAAACATCACTGACCGCCAAAGAGAGGTTGACCTGGTAGCCAAAGAAAACAGATTCTCCTTTAAAGGCCATATCTAATTGATAAGCGGTGGTGGGCACTCCCATACTGCTGATGAGACTCGGCAGAGTAGAAAAAGGAATTTCAAAGGAAGGAAGTCCTTTTTTGAAATCAGCCGAACCACCACCAGCGTTTGGACCAAACCCGAAGGAAAAAGCCATCCGGCCTTTCTTGTAAACACCATAAACATCAGGGAAAACCGGCACCCTGACTTCTCCCACATATTCTGAGGAGTTCAGTAAGGGGAAACCGTTAATGATGGTTTTGTCCTGGCTGATGTACTGATTGTTCAATGACAGATGAAAGCCATCGGATAATTTCACCAGCCCCGCGGGATTGTAGTAAACTGCATCCACCTCCAGAGAAGCATGGCGAGCCAGCAGTCTGACGTAGGCCGCACTCTGGTTTCCGTTGGTCAAAATTCCACCGGCTGAAACACTCAAAGATAGAGCCAGTACCAGCCCTAAGAGCCATACCGTTTTCTTCAATTTTTACCTCCTGAAAATAAATTTGAATTCCTTTATTATGCAAAATTTTAAATATTTTTCAAATAATTTAGTGCTGAAAAATCTTATCCTATCCGGTCCCCTTTCTAGGACAGGAGAAAAACAACCAAACAGAAAAAATAGGAACTACCGGCCGCAGATAAGAGATATGCTTTTTTGGAAAAAAAAGGACTACCCTGTAAAAAGCAGCAGCCCGGTTGAGGCTGGGTGGCCTGAACTTATCAATTTGAGTTTCAGCCGCTTAATCTAAACTTGACATTATCCATCTGTAGAAATAATCTAGATAAAGGAGGGTGTTCAATCAGCAGACCAAAGCGCCAGGGGCAGGATTTTATCAGCGCAGCTGGCCAGAAAGAAAAAAAATTCCTTGTATTCTTATAAGAATTATAGGATAATGGAATTATCATGAGACGGCCAGAAGCAGCTGCCTTTACTTTAGAAGTTTTTTGTTTCCCGGCCGCCAGTCAGCCTTTATTTTTCTATAAGCTATTTCCTTGGTTGTTGCCTTATTTTGGTCTTCAGGGAACAAACCTGTCCCAACACTATTTCTGGATTCCCTTTTCTTCAGCCTTTAACCAAAATTCATGTCTCTCTTTTCCAAAAAGAGCTCTACCCCAGAGCTGCCAGAAAGTTATTTTCCCCTCAAAATGGCCTTTAGAAAACTTTTTCAATTTTCTTACTTAAACCAAACCATTAAGGAGGTTGAACATGACTGAATTTAAACCTGATGTCACCCTGGACAACAGCGGTCTGGCCTGCCCTATGCCCATCATCAAGACCAAAAAGGCCATAGATGGGATGCAGGTCGGCCAGGTGTTGAAAATGATAGCCACCGACCCCGGCTCAGTCAGCGACGTTCAAGCCTGGGTTAATAAAACAGGTCACGAGCTGCTGAAGCAGGAACAGGAAGGAAACAAGTACATTTTTTACATCCGTAAGGCAAAATAACAACTTTCGGGCAGAACGAGCCTAAAGGCTGGAAAAGGGATTTATCTATGTTCAAAAAGTCCTGAAGGAACTGAGTAGTGATGGCCAAAACTCATCCTGTTTATTTTCATTTTAAGTACCTGCTGTCCTTTTCTTCGCCCCCTTATTCTGAGCTTGCTTTGATTTTCTTAAAGGAAAATTCAATGGGAAATCTAAACCAAACTTCGATTCTAATCAAAAACTCTGCCCAAAATTGCCTTGAGAAAATAAAAATAAAAAAGTTTAAAAGGAGGATATAAATGCCTGAAGAAAAGAAAAGATTAGCCATTATCTGTCTCCATGGCAGCCTGGATGTTGCTTTTGCCACTTTTGTCCTGGCTACGGCCGGAGCTGCTATGGAAATGGAAACAGCCGTCTATTTTGCTTTTTACGGTCTGGAGGTATTGAAAAAGGGGAAAATTGACAAGCTTAAAGTTTCGCCTTTAGCCAACCCGGCTATGCCCGTCAAGATTCCTAACATCGTGGCCATGCTCCCGGGAATGACGGCCGCAGCCACGGCCATGATGAAATCCTGGATGAAAAAAGCGAAAGTGTCCAGCCTGGGAGAATTGATGGAAATGGCTAAAGAGCTGGGCGTTAAGCTGATTGCCTGCCAGATGAGCATGGACGTTATGGGCATCAAAAAAGAAGACCTGATTGACGGCGTGGAAATAGGTGGAGCCGCCACTTTCCTGGAATTTGCCAGCCATAACGCCATCACCCTGACCTTCTAAGGAGGAGAAAATGGCTGAGGATAAAATTTTAATCATCATGACCAGCGGTCCCGACACCCCGCGGCGTTGTGCCACGCCCTTTTTCTTCGCCACCCTGGCCACGGCCATGGATTATGAAGTGACCATGTTTTTTACCATTGACGGAACGCTCCTGCTCAAAAAAGGTCTGGCAGATAACGTTTATCCAAAAGAAGGCGGCAAATCAGCCGGCCAGTTCATGCGAGAAGCCATAGAAGCCGGGGTTAAAATGACCGCCTGTTCAGCCTCGCTTGAACTCCACGACCTGAAGCCAGAAGACCTTATCCCGGAAGCTCAGATTGTGGGTGGGGCAACCATGTGGCAGATGGCTGAGGAAAGCAAAACGGTTTTAACTTTTTAAGCCATGTTAAAAGCTTAGACTTAAAGGAGGTAAAATGGCTATTATCAGAGGATGTAACCTGCCTGAGGACCTTTATTATTACGCAGAAAAGCATCTATGGCTTAAACCACTGGGTGGAAATTTATTCCGGGTCGGATTAACCCCTATTGCGGGGAAGCTGGCCGGCGGCAAGCTCAATGCGGTAACGGTCAGAGCCAAGAATATCGGGGCTGAAGTACAGCAGGGAAAAAGCGTGGCCACTCTGGAAAGCAGCAAGTACGTTGGTCCGGTCCCGGCACCCATTACCGGTATCGTCAAGCGCGGGAACGAGAAGCTGGCCGCTGACCCCAACCTGGTCATCACCGACCCCTACGGCGAAGGCTGGGTGGTAGAAATTGAAGCCACCAGGTGGGAAGAAGAAAAAGCTACCCTGTTGACCGGTCCAGAAGGTCTGGCTGAATACGAGAAGAAGCTGGAAGCCGCTGGCATTTCCTGTGGCTGAGCGGTCAATTCTAAGTTTTGGACAAAACAGGTGCGCAAAACATAAAAATCAATCATAAATTGAAAAAAATTCCTTCGCCAAGGAGGGCAAATGAAGGAAAAAACGATTTATGAACATCTAAGGGAAAAAGGGCTCTCCCGGCGTGATTTTATGAAGCTCTGCGGCACCATCGCAGGGATGATGGGCCTGGAGCTGGCTCCGCCGGTCAAAGCCCTGGGGAAACTGGCTCACCCTACGCCGGCTGAAGTAGTGGCTCAGGCGCTTACCACCAAACCGAAGCTCCCTATCATCTGGCTGGAATTTCAGGACTGCGCCGGTTGTAGCGAAGCTATCTCTCGCTCCAGTTCTCCTCTGCTGAGCAAGCTGGTGCTCAACGACATCGCCATAGAGTACCACGAAACGCTGATGGCCGCGGCTGGTTTTCAGGCAGAGAAAGCTAAAGAAGAATGTATGAAAAAGTACTGGGGTAAGTATGTGCTGGTGGTGGAAGGCAGCCCGACTCTGGCTGATGACGGCATCTACTGTGTCGTGGCCGGGAAAAGTAACCTAGACCTGCTGAAAGAAGCGGCCGCTGGCGCAGCAGCCATCATTGCCACAGGAAATTGTGCCAGCTTCGGTGGAATTCCCGCCGCCCATCCGAACCCCACCCGGGCTGTAGGCGTAGCTGACCTCATCAAAGACAAGCCTGTGGTCAACATTCCTGGCTGTCCGGCCATACCTGAAGTTACCACCGGCACCATCCTCCACTTCCTGGTTATGGGCGAATTGCCGAAAACAGATGAACTCAAAAGACCGCTACCGTTCTACGGTAACACTGTTCACGACCACTGCCTGCGCCGGCCCTTCTATGAAGCCGGGAAATTTGCCGAAAGCTTTGATGATGAAGGTGCCCGTAAAGGTTATTGCCTTTACAAATTAGGCTGCAAAGGTCCGACCACCTACAACGCCTGTGCCGGTCTCAAGTGGGAACGCGGCCTGTCCTACCCGGTGCAATCCGGCCATCCCTGTCTCGGCTGTTCTCAGCCGCATTTCTGGGACGGCGGCGGGTTTTACGAAGGCCAGTCAGCACCAACCATTATCCTGGATAAGGGCTCAACCGCCACTCTGGTAGGGGCAGGTGTGGCTGTGGGCGCGGCTCTGGCTGGAGTCAACGCCATTAAGAAAAACCGGGCCAAAAAAGCTCTAACTACAAACGCTGGCCCGGAAGCGAAAGCTGAGCCCGAACCTAAAAAGGAGGCCTGAGATGAACTGGACAGAAATATTGACTTTTTCTCGGGGGGCGCTGCTTCATGTGGCCCTGATGATTTTTATCGTGGGCATGAGTTACCGTCTGGTGAGGGTCCTCCTGTTAGGCTGGGAAAGAGACCGAGTACCCAACAAGGGCAGCAAAATCTGGGGTGTTATCTTGAACTATCTTAAAGGTCTGGTAGTTCTCCCCTTTATTCCCTGGGTGCGCCGCACTTTTCGTAACAACGCCCTGACCTTCATCGCCGGCGGGCTTTTCCACCTGAGCCTGTTTGTGGTGCTGGCTTTCGGTACGGCCCACATCCTGGTCTGGAAAAGCCTTTGCGGAATTAGCTGGAAATCACTTCCTACACCGGTCGTAGCCTTCTTTTCTGCCACCGGCATAATCTCTCTGATAGTGCTGCTCATCAACCGTTTAACTCACCCGGTTTTGAAAATGCTGACCAAACTTCCGGTCTGGATTAACTGGGTGATGGTTTTTCTGCCGATGGTTACTGGTTTCATCATGGCCCGCCACCTGTGGTTCCGCTACGAAGTGATTTTCAGCCTCCATCTCATTTCTGTCAGCCTTTTGCTCATCTGGATTCCGCTCGGCCGCATCTCACACTTTCTCTTCTACTTTTTCTCTAAAACCATCCACGGTGCCCAGGCCGGCAAACGGGCCATCGTGCCTTAAAAAGGAGGCTCAAAATGAAAACCCAATCTGCCATCAATACTTACCTCAAGGAAACTGGTGGCTGGGTGGCCAGCCAGCTGGAAGCCTGCACCCGCTGCGGCATCTGCGCTGAAGCCTGTCATTTTTACCAGGCACTCGGTAACCCCGAGTATGCGCCCATCTGGAAGTTAGAGCCGCTGCGTCGGGCTTACGAGCAAAGGTTCACCATCGCCGGCAAGCTTAAGCTGGCCCTGGGCCTGGAGAAAAAGCTGACTGACGCTGACCTGGAACACTGGAGCAAGATTGTCTACGAAGCCTGCACTGTTTGCAACAAATGCGCTCATGTCTGTCCCATGGGCATTGAACTCGGTCCGCTCATCCATGAGGTCAGGGCCGGAATGGCGGCAGCCGGGGTGGTGCCTGGTGACCTGGCTGAAGCAACGGAAAAACAGCGCACGGTCGGCAGCCCGCTTGGAGTCACGGACGAGATGTGGCGGGAACGGATTGACTGGATCATCGATGAATGGGAAGTTGACATCCCGGTGGACAAAGCCGGGGCAGAAAGCTTGATGGTTTTTACCTCCATAGAGCTGATGAAATTCCCCGACAACCTGGCGGCCATCGCCAAAATTTTAAACAAAGCCGGCGAAAACTGGACCGTCAGCTCCACTGGCCGCGAGGTAGTGAACTTCGGTTATTTTGAAGCTGATGAAGAACTGACCAAACTTTTTATGTACCGAGTTTTCAAAGCGGCCGAAGACCTGGGAGTGAAGAAAATCATCATCAGCGAATGCGGACATGCCTACGATGCTTTTCGCTGGACAGCCCACAACATCATGAAAGTACCAGCTGGAGTAAAAATCGTTCACATCACCGAATACATCCACGAGCTCTGGAAAACAGGCCGAATTAAACTGAAAGAAGGTGCCTTTGAGGCGGAAACCATTACTTTCCACGATTCCTGTAAAATCCAGCGCCGCGGAGGCATCATCAGACAGCCGAGAGAAATACTCAAAGTCCTGGCTCCCACCAAGTTTAAAGAAATGACCCCTAACAAAGAGCAGTCCATGTGCTGCGGCGGCGGAGGCGGGGTCATCTCCATCAAAGAGGCTGACGCTAACCGCTATGCGGTTTTTGAGATGAAGTTAGAGCAGATGCGAGATATTCAGGCTCAAGCCGTCTGTATGGTCTGCAGCAACTGCCGCCTGCAGTTTGTGGACAGCCTGGCTCATTTCAACTCCACCATCAAAGTCCATGGCCTGGCTGAGATGGTGGCCAAGGCTCTGGTTTAAAGGCAAAGGAGGTAAAAGATGGCTAACAGAATCGTCATTGACCCAATTACCAGGATAGAAGGGCACTTAAGAATTGAAGCTGCCCTGGATGGAAACAACACCATCAAGGAAGCTTACTCCGCCGGCACCATGGTACGCGGCATTGAAAACATCCTGAAAAAACGCGACCCGCGCGACGCCTGGGCTTTTGCTCAGAGAATCTGCGGTGTGTGCACCACGGTTCACGCCATAGCTTCCATCCGGGCAGTGGAAGATGCCCTGGGCATCAACATTCCCAAAGCAGCTAATCTTATGCGGAATATGATTGTGGCCCAGCAGTTCATCCATGACCACGTGATGCACTTCTACATACTCCACGCTCTGGATTTTGTGGATGTGGTTAGCGCCCTGAAAGCTGACCCCAAAAAAGTTTCTGAAATACAGCAGAGCATTTCCGGCTGGCCCAATTCCTCGCCGGCCTATTTTGCTGAAGTGCAGAAAAAAGTCAAAGCCATCGTGGACAGCGGGCAGCTTTCGCTTTTTAGCAACGGCTACTGGGGACACCCGGCCTACAAGCTGCCGCCTGAAATTAACCTGCTGGGCGTGGCCCATTATCTGGAGTGTCTGGACTGGCAGTCACAGGTGACCAAGATTCACACCATCTTTGGCGGAAAGAATCCCCATCCGAATTTCGTGGTGGGCGGTGTACCGCTGCCGATTGACATGAATTCCGACCAGGCTCTCAATGCTGAAAAGCTGGCGGTGATTGCTGATTCCATTAAGCGGATGAAAGATTTTGTAGAACAGGTTTACCTGCCCGACCTCCTGGCCATCGCTCCCTACTACCTGGAATACGCCAGCATCGGCGAAGGGCTGGGCAATTTCCTGGTCTGGGGTGAATTCCCAGAGGGTCAGCTCAACGAAATTGACAAGCTGATTTTCCCGCGCGGGGCTATCATTAACCGCGACCTGAAAAACGTGATTGTGCCCGACCCCAGAGACGCCCAGAAGATGAAAGAGTTCGTCACCCACAGCTGGTATAAGTACAGCCAGGGCGATGAAGCGGGGCTTTTCCCTTGGGAAGGAGAGACGGTCTTCAACTACACCGGCCCCAAACCGCCATATGAATATCTCAACGTTGAGGGCAAATACAGCTGGCTGAAATCTCCGCGCTGGAATGAACTGCCGATGGAAGTCGGCC
>JBBIRN010000019.1:9921-17510 GCA_037441785.1 Candidatus Aminicenantota bacterium
GGCACAAAGAGACGGTAGAGCTGGTCAACCTGGTGCTTGAAAAATTAAAAGCGCCAGTGAGCGCGGTGTTCTCCACCCTGGGAAGAACGGCGGCCCGAGCCATTGAGACCAAGGTTATCGTTGACTTGCTGCAGAAATTCTACGACGAGCTGATAGCCGAGATTAAAGCCGGGAATACAGACACTTTCAATGATGAAAAGTGGAACCCGCGGACCTGGCCGAAAAAAGCCCTGGGCTTTGGCTACACTGAAGCGCCACGCGGTGCGCTGGGACACTGGGTGGTAATTGAAAACAAAAAAATTAAAAATTACCAGGTTGTGGTACCAACCACCTGGAATGCTTCGCCGCGGGACCACAAGAATCAGCCCGGGGCCTACGAAGCTTCGCTGGTAGGCACCAGGCTGGCTGACCCAGGGCAACCGCTGGAAATTCTGCGGACCATACACTCGTTTGACCCATGCCTGGCCTGCGCGGTCCATATTATCGACCCCAAAGGCAGGAAGGTGGGAGAAGCTGGTACCGGTTTCAACCTGGTCGTGCGCTGAGGTAAGCCAGCAGATTAAAAAACTAATTGCCGTGGATTCTCCAGGCCACTGGAAAAGAGCTGAGGCTATAAAAAAACCCAAACGGTTCCAAAGTCAAAAAAGGAGTTGAATCTTAAATCTCAGAGGCTTGAAAGTAAAAATAGGTTATAAAAGAAGCTAGATAGGCGATAGATAAAGCGACTAAATGCAGGAAAGAGGCAAGACCAATAAAAACTTAAAATCAGCTGGTCAATTAGTCTAAAATTCATTCATTTTAAAAAACATGAAGAGGTCATCATGGTCATTTTCAGAAACAAAACTTGATCCCACAAATTTAAAGTGATTTATGTTGAAAAAGCAGCTGTGCTTTTAATTTTCTCGAATAAAAATAGGCAGATGAAGGAAGGCTATCCAAAAAGAGACAAAGGATAGAAAATTTCCAGGGAGTATCTTTGATAGATGAAAGATTGTTCATATATTCTTTTTAGATCAAATTCTAAAGGTGGCACCTGACATGGCAAAAAAGATTATCGTGCTGGGGCTGGGAAACATCCTGAATCGTGATGAGGGAGCTGGCGTCTATGCCCTGAAGAAACTGGAGAAAATTCTGCCCGAAAAAATAAAAGCAGCGGTGGAACTGGTGGACGGCGGAGTGCTGGGGATGGACTTACTTCCTTACGTGGAGCGGGCCAGCCATCTGCTTATTCTGGATGCAGTGGACATTGGAGCTCGACCGGGTGAAGTGAGAGAATACGCTAAGGATGAGATTGAGCTTTTCTACCACGGCCGAATTTCCTGGCATCAGCTTGGTTTCCAAGAAGTGCTGGCCGTGGCTAAAGTCCGGGGAAAATACCCGGAAAATGTATATTTAATCGGCGTCCAGCCTGCAGATATCAAGACCGGATTGGGGCTCAGTCGGAAGGTGCAGAGAATGGCTAAAAGAGCAGCGGAAGTTCTGGAATCGTGGCTTGGAGAAATAAAAAAGAAAAAAAATTTAAAACTGCGAAAAGAATAAACTGAAAAAAACAGGGTAAAAGGAAAATGGGTGAAAAAAAGAAAGTTATCAGGTTAATAGACCTGGGAGAAGTGCCGCCGGTCAGGTCTCAGACCTGTTACCATGCGGTAGGTTATGCTTTTGGGCCCGAAACCCCGAATACTATCATCCTGGTGAGCCCGAAAACGCCCTATGTCTGTGTGGGTTTTCACCAGGAGGTAGAACGGGAAGTTGATTTAGAGTACTGCCGGCAGGCTGGATTGCCGGTATACCGGAGAGAAGTCGGCGGTGGAGCGGTTTATCTCGACCGTCACCAGCTTTTCGTGCAGTGGATTTTTCACCCAGAAAGCTTGCCCCGGTCGCTGGAAGAAAAGTTCAAGTTTTATGTGGAGCCGATGATTAGAACCTACAGGGCCATTGGCGTAGAGGCTTCCTTCCGGCCGATAAACGACATCCATGTATCCGGAAAGAAAATAGGTGGAACCGGAGCAGCCAGAATCGGGCAGGCTGAGGTGCTGGTCGGAAGCTTCATGTTTGATTTTGATAAAAAGACCATGGCCCGGGTGTTGCGGGTGCCGTCGGAAAAAATGCGGGATAAGGTTTTTCAGAGTTTAGAGCAGTACATGACCACCATGAAGGAGCTGCTGGGAGAAGCCCCAGAAAGAGAGCGGATAAAAGAAATTTATCTTCAGCAGGTTTCTGAGCTTCTGGAGGCTGAGGTTAGAGAAGGCAGGATGAATGAAGCCGAACTAACTGAGGCGGAAAGGCTGGACCAGCTTTTTCAGAGCCCGGACTGGATTTTCCAGAAAGGCCCCCTGCGGCGTCCAGCAGTAAAGATTCATGAAGATGTTCAGGTCCAGGAAATTGATTACAAAGCTCCAGGCGGCCTGATCCGGCTCACCGCCAGAACCAGAGGCCAGAAGCTGGATTCAGTCTGGATATCCGGAGACTTCACGGCCATCCCTAAAGAAGCTGTGACTGACCTGGAAAAAGCTCTCTCCGGTGTTACGCTTGATGAAAAAAGTGTTACTGAGGCAGTGAGCCGGGCTCTTCAGGAAAGCGGTCTTTACTGCCCTGGTGTGGAGCTGGCCCACTGGGTATCAGCTCTCCTTAAAATCCGCGAGAACCTTCCCCCTCAATGACCTTTTAGAGAAACGGCGTGGTTCAGGCAAAAAGTTATATGTTATACCGGCTAAAGCAGAAAGTTATCTGAAATAAATTAGCAAAAAAGCTGGATAAAGGTCCTGCTCTTTACCACCAGCCTGAACCAGGCTGCGCAGAAACGAAAGTTTATTCTGCTGCCATATCTGTGTGCCGGGTCAGATACATTAGTAACCTATTAGAATCTTTTGAGTTGAGCTGAGCATTAATCCCCTTCCCGGGAAGAGTATTCTCTTCCCCGCTTAAATCCAGGTTAGGATTTGGACCGCCGGCCGAAACCAGGATAGCGGTTGAGCACAGAAAAATCCCAGGACAGATTGTCACTGAGGTGCTGACCTCAACAATCTGTTGCTGAATAACATTTTATGGAGTAAAATACATAAAAAAGGAGGTCAGCAATGATCAGCAAAAAGATGGAAGAAGCCATCAATAAACAGATTAACGAAGAAATCTACTCCGCCTATCTTTACCTGAGCATGGCCAGCCATTTTGCCGAACAGAATCTGATGGGTTTTCAGAACTGGTTGTTTGTCCAGTACCATGAAGAACTGGGTCATGCCGAGAAGTTTTACAAATACCTGATTGAACGCGGCGGACGGGTCAAATTGATGGCCATAAAAGAACCGCCGGATACCTGGAAGAGCCCCAAGGAAGCTTTTGAAGCTGTGCTGAAGCACGAGCAGCACATTACCAGCAAAATCAACGAGCTGGTGGAACTGGCGGAAGCGGAAAAAGACCGGGCTACCTTTGCCATGCTGCAGTGGTTTGTCAACGAGCAGGTGGAAGAAGAAGCTAACGCCCAGGAAATTGTGGCCAAGCTGGAAATGGTCGGCGAACACAAGCAGGGCCTCCTGATGATTGACCACGAATTAGCCCAGCGTAAATAAAACGGGGGACGAAATACCCAATCCTCGATTTCCAGATTTCCAGAAGAGACTATACCACTCACTAATAGATTAAAAGAAAGATAAATAGGTATAAGGCACAGACTCTGTTTATTAATTTATCTCGTTTTATTATTTTTATCTATCTTTCTTCAAGACAACAACTGTGGCGCCCCAGCCGCCAGCGGTCAGGTCGGCATCTTTGAAGCTGACCACCGCTGGATGCTTTTTCAGGATGCTGTGAACGACAGCTTTGAGGGTGCCAGTTCCTTTGCCGTGAATAATACGCAGGTCATAAATTCCGCGCTTGAGGCATTCTTCTATGTAGTCATTAACCAGCTCTTTGACTTCCTGCGGACGGAAAGTGTGGAGGTCTAACACCCCGTCAATCGGCATTTCAACCAGCTCATCGCCCTCTGACTCTCTGGTCAGGTCATTTTTGGTGGTGATGTCAGATTTTTCCTCGCTGGCCACATTTTTTTTCATCAATGCCTCTTTTAGACCGATTATTTTGAGCCGTTTGTTACTTTTCTTTACCGGTATATTTTTACCATATTTTGCCTGTATTCTTAAAATTTTGCAGTTGGCTGCGGCCTAAATTAAAACATTGACAACCTGAGCCATAGAACCTAATTTTTAAAAAGGGAATAATTTATGGGAAAGCACAGGAAAACAAGGAAGAATTTCTGGCGCCGGGATGGCCAATTTAATAAAAAATTCTTCCTGCCTATTTTGCTGATTTTAGCCTATTTCAGCCTGTTTCCCGACTGCTCATCCCCCGCGAAAAACCCAGAAGGCCAGTTGCTTCGGTTTTCTGGCTGCAAAAACTTCAGTCCGGATGGAAGTCTGGCCAAAGAGAATATTTCTGCGGCCGCAGAAGAATGTGCTGAATATTTCTACGATGGTCATGGAAACTTAAGGCTCAAACACATAAACGCCGCCTTCAACTGCTGCCCTGGAACCATTTCTGCTGACATAATCATTGAACCAGGCGAAATATTGATTAAAGAGAAGGAATCTGCAGCAATCTGCGACTGCAACTGTCTTTTTGATGTTGATTACGAAATTATTAACCTGAAACCCGGAGTTTACAGGATTTCTGTCAAGAACCTCTACCAGCCTTCCGACGAACCGCCGCTGGAATTTATAGTGTCTCTGCAGGAGCCAACTTCTGGTACTTTTTGCGTTCCCAGGAAAAAATATCCGTGGTCATAAAAAATCTGAGAACTTGGCTATCAGGGCTAATTGTCAGGAGGCAAACAGAATTAGTACTTCCGGGAAAGCCCGACCTTAATAATTTCGCGAGCGATTCGGGCTACAGAAAATAAGACAAGAAGGCGTCCAGAGCACTTTCCCTGCTTGGTTTACAAGAGGCTTGCCTGGGAGAAGAGCGATTCTGTTGCTTCATTAAAATGCTCTTTTAGAGACGGTCATCTCCATAAAAAAAATAAGAAATATAGAAGGTGTCCCCATTTTTCCCTATTTCAGCCGATGGCCCGGCGGAGCATGTCGGCATATTCCACTGGAAGGCCGCTCTGTTCCACAGCCCGGGCGGCTGCTTCCACATCGTAGGGGACGCGAATGACTTCCAGCTTAAAGCTGCCGTCTGCAAAATTTAACAGGGCATAAGCGGCTCGCGGGTCCCCGTCCTTGGGTTTGCCGACGCTGCCGCTGTTTATCAAGATATACCTGCCACCGGGTTTCTTTATGTTTTGCTGTTTTCCGTCTGGGCCAGTTACTGTTTCCCAGCCTTCTTCAACAATCAGGTCTTTACCGTAGGGAACGTGGGTGTGGCCACAGACGATGATATCCACTTTTTCCGTTTCAAAAAATCTGACCACTGAGGATGTTGGCCGGTCTTCAAAGAGATACTCATTTATCCGGCGCGGGCTGCCATGAACCAAAAGCACCTTCTTGCCGTTGATGGTGAAGCTGATTCTTTCCAGAAGATTTCGTAGGTAAGCTTTATTTTCAGGAGTAACTTTTTCTTTAGTCCAGGCAATGGAGCGCTTTCCCAGAGCTTTGGACAGCTCATCGCGGTAGGCACAGCCGCAATCATCCGAGTCATTACCGATACCCTGGTCGTAATTGCCCATGATGGTCGGGATTTGCTGCTCGCGAATCAAGTTGATGACCTCATTGGGAAAAGCTCCATAACCAACCAGGTCGCCACCGCAGAAGGCCATGTCTATCCGGCGCTTCCTGATATCTTCCAGCACAGCCTGCAGAGCGTGAACATTCCCGTGAATATCGGAGAAAAAAGCTATTTTCATTTTTTAGACCCTCCTTTCAAAAAGACTTGAGAATAGTTGAGTAATCTTATTGCCATATAACCCCATAGTTTTCACCTTCCATTATACCCAAATTATTTCCAGAGAAAACGGCCAGCCGGGTTTGTCCAACATAAGCTTGGCTCTAACATAAGCTCAAAAGGACGACTGACAAGAAAACAGCCTAACTGCTCGGCTCTTTATTATTTTCATTTTTCGCTTCAACCCCGGTTTTCATCAGAAATAAGAATTGGCTGCCGATTAAAAAATTTTAATTTTTGGTGGCGATTTAAATTTTATAGGGCGCGGTTTTTAAGCATTCCTAGAGAAGTTAAGTGGATTTTTTTCTGGCCATCCGCGGCACTTTAAGAATATTTTGCCGCCGTGACCTTAAGCTATAAAAAGCCTTGGCCTAAAGGAGAAATAACCCAACCCGGCAGAAATTTTTATCGCTCTGCCCGGCAAAAAATAGAAATCAGGAAATTCGTGTTGTGTCCCCGTTTTTAAACGTTGAAGCGGATGCTCAGGATGTCGCCGTCGCGCACCACATAATCCCTGCCCACCAATTTGAAATGCCCGTTGCTGCGCACAGCCTGGTCTGAGCCAGCTTCCATCAGGTCGTTATAATGGAAACACTCAGCGGCGATAAAACCGCGGGCCAGGTCAGTATGGATGGTGGCGGCCGCCTCCAGAGCTGTGGCTCCCCGCCGGATATTCCAGGCTCTAACCTCATCCTCGCCGACGGTGAAAAAGCTAATGTAACCAAGAGCTTCATAGGCCAGCGCTGTTAACCGGTCCCGGGCGGATTCCTTTATCCCCATGTCTTCCATAAAGGCCCGGGCGGATTCCTGGTCAAGCTGAGATAGCTCCAGCTCAAACTGACCGGCAAACTCCACGGCGCGGTATTTCTGGCTTATTTCAGCCAGCAGAGCTTCGTTTTTCCCGAAGGACTTTTCCTCCGAATTGAGGATAACAATGGCCGGCTTTCGGGTTAAAAACTGGAAACAGCGGATGGCCAATTCCTGGTTCTGGTCAAGTTCCAGCTGGCGAGCTGGCTGGCCGTTGTTCAGGGCCTCAACAATTAAACGGAGAGTCTGCTCTTCCAGCTTCTGGGCCGGCGTTAAAATCCCTTTCCTGGTGTTGTTGGCAATCTTTTCCAGTCTTTTTTCCGCGATGATTAAATCACCGAGCAGCAGTTCCTCTTCAATCTTCTTTAAATCTTCCAGCGGGTGAGGCTCACCCAGAAGGTCGCTCTTAAAATTCCTGAGTACAATGGCCAGGGCCTCAACCGTGCGGGCGAGTTTCATGAGCTCGCCGGAAAAAGCGTCTGCCCGACCGTCTCCCTCATTGATGCCAGCCAGGTCCACGATGTCAATCGTGGGATAGACCTGGCGCTTCGGCCGGTAAATAGCCGCTAATTTTTCCACGCGTTCATCCCCTACTTTGACCGAAGCCAGGTTCGGGCCGACCCGACCGGTGGAAAAGGCGGACACAGCCGCCGAAGAACCGGTCAGGGCGTTGAACAGAGTAGTTTTGCCTGATTTTGGTAAGCCAATAAACCCTATTTTCATAGCTTTTTCCTCCGGGATAAGGCCGGGAGTAACGGGCCGCGGAATTTCGCGCCTTCGGGGTTTTTGCCCTGCGGCCAAGCCTGTTGGCGGCCGGATTGAAAAATTAGTGAAAACGCCTGCTGATATCCGAAAACAGATTTAATGTCAAAATGCTAGTTTGAGATTCAGGTTATTTCCGCGTCTTC
>JBBIRN010000020.1:0-16685 GCA_037441785.1 Candidatus Aminicenantota bacterium
CCTCCTGAGCCAGGGCTTTATAATCTTTCAAGCCTTCCCCAGACAGGTCAGAGATCATCAGGTGAGAAGTGGCCCCCAGAATTTTATCCTGCACATCTTCCTGAAAACCGGTGATCAGAGAAAGCGCAATCACCAGGGCCATAACTCCGATGGTCACGCCCAGGATGGAAACAAAGGTGATGACCGAAATAAAAGCCTGTTTCCTCTTGGCTGTGAGATATCTTCTGGCTATCAGCAGCTCAAAACCCATGGTAGCTCTCAGGTTTCTTTCATCTAGGCTTTAACAGCGGAAAGAGGATAACTTCGCGGATGGATTTCTGGTTGGTAAAAATCATGGCCAGGCGGTCAATGCCAATACCTTCGCCTCCAGTAGGTGGCAGGCCGTACTCCAGGGCTTCCACGTAATCCAGGTCCACCAGGTGGGATTCTTCATCACCAGTCTGACGCATGGCCGCCTGTTCTTCAAACCTTTTTCTCTGCTCAAAGGGGTCCGTTAGCTCAGAAAAAGCGTTGGCCAGTTCCATCCCGGCCACAATTAATTCAAACCGGGCTGCTTCTGAAGGCACTTCCCGGTCGGATTTAGCCAGAGGAGAAATCTCTTTCGGGGGGTTGATGATAAAAGTAGGCTGGATGATTTTTTCCTTAACCAGTTTATCAAAAATAACATCCAGCGCCTTACCGTAAGATAAGGGCCTTTTTTCCGGAGTCAGGGTGGCAGCAAACTCCATCAAACTTTTCGGGTCCTCAAACCTGGAAGGCGCCAGACCGCTCATCTCTCTAATGGCCTCCATGAACTTAATCCGTTTCCATGGCCGGCGGAAGGAGATGGTATGTTCGCCGTAACGAATCTCATCTTTCCCGTGTAATTCCCGGGCCAGGTAAAGGAAAAGTTCCTCGGTGAGGTCCATGAGCTGGTGATAATCAATGTAAGCCTGGTAAAACTCCAGCATGGTAAATTCGGGGTTGTGCTGAGAATCAACTCCTTCGTTGCGGAAATTCCGGTTTATCTCATAAACTTTCTCCATGCCGCCCACTACCAGCCTTTTCAGGTAAAGTTCTGGCGCTATCCTCAGGTAAAGGTCAATTCCCAGGGCATTGTGAAAAGTCTTGAAGGGCCTGGCCAGAGCACCACCGGGCATGACCTGCATCATCGGCGTTTCCACTTCTATAAAGCCCCGTTCATCAAAAAATCTTCTGATCTTGGCCACCATCTGGCTTCTCAGCCGAAAAGTTTCCCCGGATTCCGGGTTCATGATCAGGTCCAGATAACGTTTGCGGTACCTGAGTTCCACATCCTGCAGCCCATGCCATTTTTCTGGAAGGGGATGAAAGGATTTGGCTAGAAAGACGTAGCTATCAGCCAGGATGGTCAGCTCTCCCGTTTTGGTCCGGAAAAGCTTCCCGCTCACCTGAATGATATCCCCGATGTCCAGCAGGTCAAAGAGTTCATAATTTTCTTTTCCGACGATATCTTCCCGCAGATAAACCTGGATTTTATCCTGAAAATTAGCCATATGAAAGAAAGTGGCCCGGCCCATTTTTCTGACGGAAATAATCCGGCCTGGGACCTTGACCACAATGTTTTTCTCTTCCAGCTCTTCCTTGCTAAGAAAAGAATATTCACTGATAACTTCATGCACGGCATGAGTTATCTCCGCCCGATGGGGAAAAACTTCCAGACCTTTTTCCTGGAGTTTTTTCCATTTTTCCAGCCTGATGACTTCCTGGTCGCTTAAATCTTCCTGGACCAGTCGAAAATCTTTCTGACGTTCTTGGTCACTCATTTTTTTACCTCTTCTTCAGATTTATTTTCCGCTTGGTTTTGTGTGTTTCCTTCAGTTTTTTCCGTCCGGGCCTCAAACCCGGCCGTCACCTGTTTTTGCAGATTTTTATAGACGCCATCCAGAATGCCGTTGACAAAAACACCGGCCTCCTGGCCGGAGAATTTTTTGGCCACCTCGATGGCTTCATTGATGATAATGGGCGGGGCCAAATTCTTTTCAAAGAGCATTTCAAAAACGGCAATGCGCAAGACGTTGCGGTCTACATTGGCCATTCTGTCCAGCCGCCAGTTTCTGGAGGCTTCCTGAATCTTCTCGTCAACTTCAGCCTGATGTTCATGTATGCCCCGCACCAGCCATTCTGCATACTCCTTCACTTCCGCCGGCTGTTTCTGGTGTTTCCAGTAATCAGAGAGCACGCTTTCCAGTTCTCCTTCAGCAAACTCCAGCTGAAAGAGAATTTGTAAAGCACACTCCCGCGCTTTTCTTCTTTTTCCCATTTTCAGAATTCTCTCTTCAGGCTTATCAGTCGAGCCTAGCCTCTTCAACCAGGTTCAACATTTCCACCAGGGCAAAAGCCGCATCATAGCCCTTGTTTCCGGCTTTGGTGCCGGCCCTTTCTATGCCCTGTTCTACTGTATCCACGGTCAGTATACCGTAAGATACCGGTATCCCTTCTTCCAGAGCCACCTGGGCCAGCCCTTTGGTAACTTCCGCACTGAGGAAATCAAAGTGAGGCGTATCGCCCCGGATAAGAGCTCCCAGACACAATATTCCGTTAAACTCTTTTTTAGCTGCGAGTTTCTTGGCCAGAAAAGGTATTTCAAAAGAACCGGGCACTTTATAGATGGCTAAGTCCTTTTCTTCGGCGCCCAGCTTTTTCAGAGCTTCTAAAGCACCTTCCAGCAGACGTCCGGAAATGAACTGATTAAACCGGCTGAGGATAATGGCAATTTTATATCCTTTAGCCTGCAATTTACCTTCATACACTTCCATCCTTTTCTCCTTTTAAACAATCTTTTTTTCGTAAATACGGTATTTTTTGTATATTTTACCACCTATGGATGTGGTAAATCTATTAATAGCTTCATTATCTTCCAGTTGCCAGGATGTTTCTGCCCATTCATAGCCCCGGCCCAAAGCATTTTTCTCCAGCTGGTCATAAAGCAAATAAGCCAGACCCGTGTGCTGAACTTCGGGAACAACGCCAAAGACCACCGCTCTCATTCCTTTTATCTTTTTCCTGTTCTTTAAAAGTTTGAAAAGGCCGAAGGGAAACAGCCGGCCGTTCAGGTCTTTGAGGATTTCATTGTAATTGGGCAGACCGAAAGCAAAACCTACTTCTTTTCCCCGGTGTCTGGCAAAAATCACCAGTTGTGGGTCAGCAAAACTTTTCAGCCTCTTGGCCATAAACTTCATCTCATTTTCTGTCCAGGGCACAAAACCCCAGTTCTTGGCCCAGGCCCGGTTGTAAATGTCAGCCACAATTTTCACTTCTTCATAAATTTTTTTCATGTCAATTGTTCGGAGAGAAAAAGAAGTAACCGATTTTACCTTTTCAATCACCTGTCTGACCTTTTCTCTGGTTTCATGGTCCCTGGTCATCTTGAAGGCAAAGAGGTCTTTGGCCTTAACCAGACCGGCTTTTTCCATAAGCTCATTATAATAAGGCGGGTTGTAAGGCATCATGATCACCGGCGGTTCCTCAAAACCTTCCAGCAAAAAAGCGCACTCATCGTTCATGGACAGGTTCATGGGGCCGCGCAGAATTTCCAGGCCCCTTTTTCTCCCCCAGTCGGCCACTTTTTCCAGCAGCGCTCTGGCTATTTCCAGGTCATTATAGCTCTCGTACAGGCCAAAAAAAACGACTTTTTCCTGATGACGTTCATTATGATGGTAATCAATTATGGCCGCGATGCGTCCGCTCACTTCCCCATCTTTTCTGGCCAGAAACAACTCCATATCCGCATGTTCAAAAAAAGGATTCTTCTTTTTATTAAGCTTCTCCTTCATCTCCAGCAGCAACGGTGGAACCCAGTTGGGATAATCCCGGTACACTTTCCAGGGAAAAGTAAGAAAAGCTTTAAAATCTTTCCTGTTCTTGACCCCGTCGACCGCAATAACAGCCATCTTCTCCCTCGTTTTTATTTTTAATAATTCTACCAAATCTCAGATAAATTTGCAGTAAATATTTAAGAAAAGATAACCCCAAAAGAATTGAACAAATAATGATAAAATGGTAAAAAAGAAAGAAGGAGAAGTCATGAAAACAGTCAGTAATTTCTTGGAACTTAAGCCTGAAGACCTGAGATGGACCTGTCCGCTGGATAAGATTCCCTTCACCACCACTGAGGAATGTCCGGGCTGTGAGGACATTATCGGCCAAGCTAGAGCTCTAAAATCAATCCAGACCGGCCTGGAGATAAAAAGCCGAGGTTACAACATATTTATTACGGGCCTGGTGGGCACGGGTCGCACCACCACCATCAAGAAATACCTGGAAAAAATCAGAGCCAAGGAAGAAATCCCCGAAGACCTGCTCTATGTTAACAATTTTGCCAAGCCTGAAGAACCGGTGCTGTTGACCCTACCCGCCGGTCAGGGGCGCCTGCTTAAAGATGGTCTGGAACGTTTGATCAGCATGCTGCGGGCTAACATCCCGGAGCTTCTCAAAAGCCAGTATTTTCAGGAAAGAAAGCAAGCTATCCTGGAAATTCAGCAAAGAAAACAAAAAGAAATTCTCCAGCAGTTTGAAGAGCTGGTGGCGGCCGAGGGCTTTGCCGTTATTCAGGTTCCCATGGGTCTGTTTACCAGGCCGGATTTAATTCCGGTCATTGACGGTCAACCGACGCCGTTTAACAAACTGGAACTGCTGACCAAAGAAGATAAATTCCCCCGTAAAAAGCTGGAAGAGCTGAAGAAAAAATACGACCAGCTGACGGACGAGCTGGAAAAGGTCATGGCGGCTTTAAAAGCCATTGATGAAGAAACGAACGTTCAGCTCCGGAATCTGGAGGTAGAGGCCTGCACCCCCCTGATTAAGGGAGCCCTGTATGACTTGAAAAAGAAAATTTCTTCTGACCAGGCTCTTAAGTACCTGGAGGAAATAGAGAATCACCTCATCCAGGACCTGGACCTTTTTAAACCTCAGCCCAAAGAGGTTCTGGAAGCTGAGGGCTTTGACCCCTTCCTCCCCTACCGGGTTAACCTGCTGGTAGACAATTCTGGCCAGAGCGGAGCGCCGGTCGTCATAGAAAATTACCCTACCTACGTAAACCTGTTCGGCACCATTGAGTACTCCTACACCCGCTTCGGCGTGGGGCAGACTGATTTCACCAAGATTAAAGCCGGTTCTTTTCTCAAAGCTAACGGCGGTTACCTGGTGCTGAATGCTCTTGATGTGTTAACTGAGCCGGGTGTCTGGACCACTTTGATGAGAACTCTGCGGTATGGGCTGTTTGAAATCCAGAACCCCATCTCACTTTTTCTGGTTTCTACTTCCCGGATGAAACCCCAGCCCATAAAATGCCGGGTTAAGGTCATCTTAATTGGCGATGATTATCTCTACAACCTGCTTTATTTCCTGGATGAAGATTTTAAAAAAATCTTTAAAATTAAAGCTGAATTTGACACGGAAATGGACCGCAACGACCAGAGCATCTATGACTATGCGCGGTTTGTAAAAAAGATTATAGATGAAGATAACCTTCTGCCGATGGAGAAAAGTGGCCTGGCAGCCGTGATTGAATTCGGGGTCAGGCTGGCCGGCCGCCAGAAGAAACTTTCTACTCGTTTTCACCTCATTGCCGATGTCATCCGGGAATCTGATTACTGGGCCAGACAGGCCGGCAAAAAAATCATTACCAGAGAAGAGGTGGAAAAAGCCATTGCTGAAAAGGTGGAGAGAGTGAACCTGGTGGAAAGGAAAATTCAGGAACTCATTGAAGAAGGAACTTTGTTAATTGATACGGAAGGAAAAGTTGTGGGTCAGGTTAACGGTCTGGCTGTCTATGACACTGGTGAGCTGACCTTTGGTAAGCCGACCAGAATTACGGCCCGGGTTTCCACCGGCCGGGCCGGTCTGATTAACATAGAAAGAGAAGCAGACCTCAGCGGGAAGACTCACAATAAGGGCGTTTTAATCCTGGCTGGCTACCTGCGTGGCAAATACGCCCAGGACAAACCCTTCGCCCTTTCTGCCAGCATTGCTTTTGAGCAATCCTATTCGGGCGTGGATGGAGACAGCGCTTCTTCAACCGAAGCTTATGCCATCCTTTCCAGTCTTTCGGGGCTGCCCTTGAGGCAGGATATCGCCGTGACCGGCTCCATCAACCAGAAAGGGGAAATTCAGCCGATTGGTGGAGTTAACGAAAAGATTGAAGGTTTCTTTGCGGTCTGTAAGGCCCGCGGGCTGACCGGAACCCAGGGAGTCATCATACCCCACCAGAACGTGAAGAACCTGATGCTCAAAGAAGAAGTGGTGCAGGCTGTCTCTGAAGGAAAATTTCACATCTATCCCATCAAGAACGTTGATGAAGGTATGGAAATCCTGACCGGAGTAAAAGCCGGAGAAAGATTGCCGGACGGAAGCTACGAACCGGAAACTATCAACGCCCTGGTAGATGAGGCCATCCGGCGATTGGCCCGGGCCTGGGAAGAAGCAGAAGCCGAGGAAGAAATCCACCCGGTCGGAGAGGAATCCAGTAAAGCTGAAGAAGGCAGCGAAATTGAAGAAGAATAAAAGGAATTATTAAAAGCTGGCAGCTAAATGCTGGTTAATTTACTGCTGGAGGCCGGTTAGTTTTTTGAGCTTTTCTACTTCTTCTGGTTTCAAGTGCCGCCAGAAACCTCTTCTTAACCCTTTGATAGTCACCCCACCGATGGACAGGCGCTTGAGCTTCCGCACATCAAACCCTAAGGCATAGAACATTTTTCGCACTTCATGTTTGCGACCTTCGTAGATTTCCAGATGGATTAAAGAATTTTCTCGGTTGCGGTAAATAACCTCCACCCGGGCTGGCGCTGTCCGTCGGCCGTCCAGGTAAACACCTTTTTTCAGCTTTTCCAGGTCTTTATCTTCCACAAAGCCCTTGACTCTGACTTCATAGACTTTTTTCACCTGGTAGCGCGGATGCATCAGCCGGTGGGCCAGCTCTCCATCGTTGGTGAAAAGCAAAGCACCTTCACTTTCCGCATCCAGGCGGCCCACAGGGAATACCCGGACTGGAAGCGAAGGCAGGAGTTCCATAACCGTTTTTCTCTTATGCGGGTCATCCATGGTCACGATATAACCAGAAGGTTTGTTCAGGAGCAGATAGACGAAATTCTTTGGTAACCTGACCGGTCGGCCATCAACTTCTACCCGGTCGCGTTCTTCATCTATTTTCAGGCCAAGTTTGTTGATCACCTGACCGTTAACTTTGACCCGGCCTTCTTCCACCAGCCGGTCAGCCTCTCTCCTGGAAGCCACCCCGGCCAGAGCTAAATATTTATTAATTCTGATAATGGTTTTTCTCCTTTTTCCCGATTTTCTGGAGTTGTCCGTCCTTGCTACGGCTCTCAGCTTTTTCAGTATTTTAGCACAAAATGAAAAGCTAAGATAATACAGAGTTTGTTTTGCTTTCCAATAAGGATAAGGCTGAGACCGGGCCTTCCGCCTTCAATATTCTTCAACCAAGCGGCTGGCAGCTGAAAATTTCTCTTTTTGCCATATTTCTTCGGCCTGCCCTATTTTTCAGTTTTCTCCTGGTGGTAAAAACCGGGCTTGGCCAGAATTTCCATCACCCTCAAATCAAAGAAATTCTGGGCGTTAGCCGGTTTCAGGAGAATAGCCGTATCCGCCCCTTTTTCTGTTCCGCCAATTGCCAGGCAGGGTTCACCAGTTTCCACCAGGCCGGCATCAGCAGCCATCAGACTGACTTCCACCGCCACTTTGAAACCTTCACCCAGAGTCCTCAGCGCATAAGCAATAATCTCATCCAGCTGGTAAGTGCCCAGTTTTTTCCTGACGGCCCGGTTAACCCCGCCAAAGGCATGCTGACAGGTGAGCACCCGGGCGCCGCGGGCTTCAAGCTGCTCACGCACTTCCGCGGGCATTTCCTGGTAATTCGGCCGATAAAAGCCCGTGGAATGGGTGACCACGATAACCTGAACATCATGAAAAATGTCCAGGGCTTTTAAAGCCGTGGCCCCAGAAGCTGAAGCGATGACCACTTTTTTGATTTTCAGCTCTTCCGCTCTTATGGCGGCTCTTTTCAGCGTAGCTTCGGTGTTTTTCTCCCCGGGTTCATCAAAGTATAAAGCGGGAACGCTCTCGCCCTCGGCGTGCAGGTCAAATTCACACATTTCTGACTCCTTTCATAGTTTTAAAGATGGTGCTTTTAGATTATTATCTCCGGTCCGGCTGACGTCAAGCGGCCGCCAGCTTTTTTTTTAAAACTTCTCACTTATCTAATCGTATAAAATAAGGTAAACTTATAAAAAGCAACAGCAATGCGAAAAGGCAGTATTTATCTACACGAATCACTGAGCATGGCGCTGGCTTCGCTCCGGTCCAACAAGCTGCGGACCTTCCTCACTCTGCTCGGCGTCATCATCGGAGTTCTGACCATTATTGCCGTGGTCTCTGTCATCCAGGGATTAAATAATTATGTTTACACCAAGATGTCTTTTTACGGGGCCAACGATTTTTCCGTAACCAAATTCTCCCCTTTTATTTCCACCATTAAAGAATTCACCGAACAGATGAAGCGCAAGGACCTGACCATGAACGAAGTCAGGCTTCTTAGAGAAAGATGCCGCTCCTGCGAACTGGTGGGCGCCTCGGTCAGCACCACCCAGACAGTCAAGTACGGCCGGCAGACGGTAAAAGATGTCAGCATTTCCGGAGTGACGGCCGTAGACCATCTGATCGGCTCGGTCCTGGAGCTGGAAGCCGGCCGGCATTTCCTGCAAGACGACGAAGACCGCTCGCGCTCTGTCTGCATCATCGGCGCCGACGTGGCGGAAAAGCTATTTCCCGGGCTCAACCCCCTCGGTCGCTGGATCAAGGTCGGTAACCAAAACTTTGAAGTGGTGGGCGTGGGCAAGAAAAAAGGGAAAATCCTGGGCTTCAGTCAGGATAACTACGTGCGCATTCCCATCTCCACTTTCTTAAAAATTTATGGCAGCCGCCGGACCATCAGCATCAACGTTCATACTTCCTCGCCTGAAGGCATGGAAAAAGCCATGGAAGAAGTGCGCACCATTCTTCGCTCGGCTCGCAAACGAACCTTTAAGCAGCCGGATGATTTTGCCTTTCAGACCTCAGAAACCTTCATTCAATTCTACAAATCAGCCACTTCGGGCATTTATTTCGCTATGATTGCCATCTCCTCCATTGCTCTGCTGGTGGGCGGCATTGTCATCATGAACATCATGCTGGTGTCCGTGACAGAAAGAACAAAGGAAATTGGCATCAGAATGGCAATAGGCGCCAGGCGAAAAGACATTCTCATCCAGTTTCTGATAGAATCTGCCATCCTGTCGGGTCTTGGCGGCTTAATCGGCATAATGATTGGCTATCTTATTGCCAGGATAGTAACCGCCACTACTTCTCTACCCTCAAAGATTGACCCGGTCTCCGTCATCGTGGCCATCCTGATGTCCACAATGGTCGGGCTTTTCTTCGGTCTCTACCCGGCCAACCGGGCGGCCAAGCTTAATCCTGTTGAAGCGCTGAGGTCAGAACAATGAAAGTCCGGACCAGATTGTTCCTGGAAATCTTTTCCATGGCTCTGGATTCCATCAAAACTCACAAACTGCGTTCCTTTCTCACCACGTTGGGAATTGTCATCGGCGTGATGACGGTCATCGGCATGGTTTCTGTCATTCAAGGACTGAACCAGAGCATCGCCGGCGAAATTGAAAGAATCGGCAGCAACCTGATTATCATCCAGAAAAATGAACCGGTACGGGTGGGCCTGCTCTCAGAAGAAGAAAGACAACGTAAGGACCTGACCATTGAAGATGCTCAAGCTATCCAGCAGGAATGCCCGCTGGTTAAAGCCATGACCATCCAGTTGACCCCGGATTTTTCCAGACTGCCGGAAGTCAAATACCAGAACTTGAAGAGTGATAACGCCATCATCTTTGGCGCTGACGAAAATTTCAACACTGTCTATTCTGTTTATCTACCAAAAGAAGGCCGGAGCTTTACCGGAGCTGAGGTCAGACACAGCGCTAGAGTGTGCCTGATTGGCACTGAAGTGGCTGATGCCCTTTTCCCCCATATGAGCCCGGTGGGCAAGGAGTTGCGTATCGGACCGGAAAAATTTACCATCATCGGCGTTATGGGCAAGCGCGGCCAGATGTTTGGCCAGAGCCGCGATAACCTGGTGGTCATTCCTTACACATCCTTGATGAAATATTTCCCCTACGACAAGAGCTCACTGCAAATCACCATCATTCCCTCTGACCCGACAAAAATCAACGAAACCATTGAGCAGGTAACCAACCTGCTCCGCCTGAGAAGAAAGGTCCCGCCAAACAAACCCAATGATTTCGCCGTCTTTACCCAGGAAACGCTGCTGAGCCTTTACAACCAGATCACCGGCGCGGCCTTTATCGTCATGATTGTCATTTCTTCCATCGGCCTGCTGGTCGGCGGCATTGGCGTGATGAACATCATGCTGGTGGCGGTGAAGGAAAGAACCAGAGAAATTGGCATACGCAAAGCTATCGGAGCCCGAGCTCGCGATATCGTCAAGCAATTCCTCATTGAAGCTATGGTTCTCACCAGTCTGGGCGGAATTATTGGCATTCTGATTGGCTTTGGCCTTTCTCTGGTGATTAAATTGGCCACGCCACTTCCAGCGGCTGTAACTTGGTGGTCAGTGTTTCTGGGACTTTCTGTGTCCATGGCTGTGGGTTTGTTTTTTGGCATCTTCCCGGCCCAGAAAGCAGCCAGGATGGACCCCATCGTCTGTCTGAGGTACGAGTAAACAGTCCGCCTATGCTTCAACAAACTTTTTTAATTTTTTGCCTTCTGCCTGATGTTAAGCTCCGACCTGGCTTTTCAGGTAATTGACAGCCAGAGTCAGGATTTTTTCGGCTTTATCTTTTTCCGGGGTCACCAGTTCTACCAGGCTCGGACTGCCACCGCCCTTGATGTTTACTTGCGGTTGGAGAATTTTTATCACTTCCCGCACATCAACCTTCAAGCCCTCCGAAGCAGCCACCACCAGATGCAAGTACGGCTCTCTAAAAGCGGCCAAGACCACCAGCACTTCAGCCTGGTGAACCAGGTTCAAAGCCAGGAATTTAATCTCTTCCGGAGATTTTTCCGGGAAAATTCCGCTGATGATTTTTTCCTGGCTGCTCTGCAGTATTTCCCTTGATTCATAAAGAGCCAGTTTTTCCTCTAATTTTCTCTGTCTTTTCTTTAAGTTTTTTAGCTCTGTCAGAGTTTTTTCTGCACAGTTCTGGACCTCGGCTTCTTCCGCAGAAAAAAGTCGGGCCGTATTCTGTAACCAAATTCGTCGTTTTTCAAACTCCCGCAGGGCTCGAAAACCGCAGACAAAATAAAACCTGAGGTTGCCCCTGATTTTCTCCTGCCGCAGGATTTTAATCAGGCCGACTTCACCGCTTCTCCGACAATGAGTACCACCGCAGGCCGAATAATCAAACCTATCCACTTCCACCACCCTGAGGAGACCGGATTTCTTCGGCGGCTTGCGCAAGGGAATGGTGTTGATTTTATCTTCAGTCAAGAAATAGCTCTTGATTTCCAGGTCAGAAAAA
The DNA here is from genome assembly GCA_037441785.1 of Candidatus Aminicenantota bacterium. GTDB lineage: Bacteria > Acidobacteriota > Aminicenantia > Aminicenantales > Saccharicenantaceae > Saccharicenans. The sequence goes on from JBBIRN010000020.1 coordinate 11,562, forward strand.
ACAATTCTGTTAGCCAGCTCTTCCACTTCGGCCAGGGTTTTTTCCTGAATACTGGGCAGGCTGATTTCCACGCTGGATTCATCCTGGCCCAGATGAAAAGAAAGCGTCTCACCTTTAACAATTTCATAAAAACTCTGAGATAGAATGTGCTGACCAGTATGCTGCTGCATGTGGTCAAAGCGTCGGATCCAGTTTATCAGGCCGTTAACTTCCTCTCCGCTCAACTCTTTTTCCAGAAAATGAAGAATCACCTCTCCCTCTTCTTCTACCCGAATAACTCTGACCCCATTCAGCCAGCCCAGGTCGTGTGGCTGACCGCCAGACTCCGGGTAGAAGGCAGTGCGGTCCAGGATAACCACCGGATGGTCGTCTATCGTTTCCCGTCCGATAACCCGGGCAGCAAATTCTTTGAGGTACGCATCCTGAAAATAAAGTTTCTCGGTTGGTTGGTAGGTTGATTTAAGTTCGGCCATGGCCTGTTTCCTCTCTTTCCAGTGGCTTGATTTTTTTATTTTTTAACTGAACTTCACTCCATTGCTGGCTTTAAAAACCTGCGGCCTTTAACACTTTCTCCGTGGTTTTAAAATGCAGCTTAGCCACCCGGGCCAGAGCTTCCGGTCCAAGCTGCCTGACCAGTTTCACCGCTGCCTCTTCCACCAGAGGAGAGGCCCCTTTGGGCAGCTCCAGGCCCACTTCTTCCGATAACTTTTTCAGCCGGTATAAAAACTCGGCCCGGGCCAGGATGGAAGCAGCCGCCACCGCCAGGTCTTCCTCAGCTTTGGTTCTCTGCACCAGGTTAATGTTCTTACCTTTTTTTAACAGAGCCTCTCGGACAAATTTTTCATCGCCGAATTGGTCCGTCAAGGCCTCGGCACAGTTAACCCTTTCAAGGATGTTTTCCATCACTCGGGCATGTCCCCAAGCCAGCAGGCGGTTAAGATTTTTCAGGCGTTGATAAAGTTCATTATAACGTTCAGGACCGATGGCCACTACTGAATGAATGTAGCCTTTCCGGAGCAGGGCGGCGATTTCCATCACCCGGTTATCAGACAGCCTTTTGCAGTCTTTGACGCCGAGCTCTCTGAGCACTTCTTCCTGGCCTTCAGGCAGGAAAAAACCGGCAATGACCAAGGGGCCGAAAAAATCTCCTTTGCCGGACTCGTCGGTTCCGATGTGACCTTTTTCTGCGGGAAAAAGTTCATCCTGTTTCATCTGGCCTTTAAACTCCGCTGTGGTTTAGATAAGATTAGCACTTTCTCAGGAAGATATCTATATGGCGGGCTGCTTTCCGGCCATCGCCCATGGCCAGGATGACCGTGGCCCCGCCCCGGACCGCATCTCCTCCAGCAAAAATGCCCGGCAGGCTGGTGCCCATATTTTCCCAGTCCACTTCCACGTTTCCCCAGCGTCCGAGTTTTAAACCCGGAAGTTGTTTGATCAGAAGCGGGTTTGGGCTCTGGCCGATGGCCACCACGGCCAGGTCGGCTTCCACCTCATACTCAGAACCTGGCACGGGCACAGGCCTTGGCCGACCAGAAGAATCAGGCGGCCCCAGAGTTAATTTCTGGAGAAGAAGACCCCGGAGGCGGCCCTGACTATCCCCCAGAAAACGCACTGGAACCGTCAGAAAGTTGAAAATCACCCCTTCTTCTTCTGCATGCTTCACTTCTTCCACCCGGGCCGGCATCTCCGCCCGCGACCGCCGGTAGTAGATGGTGGCTTCTCTGGCTCCAAGCCTCAGAGCGGTGCGCACCGCATCCATGGCCACGTTGCCTCCACCGATGACTGCCACCTTTCTGGCGGCAAGCACGGGCGTGTCGTATTCGGGAAACCTGAAGGATTTCATCAAGTTAACCCGGGTGAGGTACTCGTTGGCCGAAAAAACACCGAGCAGGTTTTCACCGGGAACGCCCATGAAAGCCGGCAGCCCGGCACCAGTGCCCAGGAAAAAAGCCCGAAAACCTGCCTCTTTCAGGTCCTCCAGAGTGGCCGTGCGGCCAACGATAAAATTGGTTTTGATTTCTACCCCCAGGCTTTTTATAAAATTTATCTCCGAATTTAGAATGGTCCGGGGTAACCTGAATTCTGGAATACCGTAAGCCAGCACTCCACCCGGTAGATGCAGGGCTTCAAATACTGTTACGTGGTAGCCAAGACGAGCCAGGTCAGCAGCGGCCGTCAAACCGGCTGGTCCTGAGCCTACCACCGCTACCTTTCTGTACGCTGAACATTCTTTTGCGGGAAATGCATTTTTTTCAGAAAGCTGGCACATAAAATCTGCCACAAAGCGTTCCAGATGACCGATGGCTACGGGTTCTTTCCCGGCTCTGACCAGGTTGCAATTCTTTTCACACTGAATTTCCTGCGGACAAACCCGGCCGCAGATGGCCGGAAGCCCGTTGGTTTCCCGGATTTTTTCCAGGGCCCGGTCAAGTTCTCCGGCTTCAATGTGCTTAATGAAGGTGGGAATATCTATGGCCACCGGACAACCGGCCACGCAGCCAGGCTGTCCACAATCCAGACAGCGTTGAGCTTCCGCCCGGGCCAGCTCCAGGGTATAACCGAGGTTAACTTCCAGGAAATTCTTTATCCTCTGAGAAACCGGTTGTTCAGGCATTTTATGCCGGGGAATAGCCAACCGCTGCTGAACAGAAAGGTCCCGGCGCAGAGCTTTCCTCCAGTCTTTCTCCCTTTCCTGAATCAGCCTCTGGGCCAGTTCTGGCTCAAGCCTTTCCAGCTTACTCATTTTTTTTCTGCTCCACTGGCAGATTTTCCAGGTGACTCAGAGCCAGCTGCTCCTGGGGCAGAAAGGCCCGTCGCCGGGCGAAATACTCTGCCCAGTCCAGGCTGTGTCCATCAAACACCGGTCCGTCAACACAGGCAAAATAAGTCTTCCCGGAAACTGTTACCCGACAGGCTCCACACATCCCGGTGCCATCCACCATAATCGGCGTTAAATAAACTCCGGTTTTAATTCCTGAAGCAGCAGTCAGGCTGGAAATCTTATGCAGCAAATAATCACAGCCTATGACCAGCACCCGGCTGAGTTCCGGGTTTTTTTCCTTAATCCGGTTTAAAGCGGTCTCCAGCGTTTTCCCGGAATCAAAGCAGTCACGCCTGAACAGATTAAAATACTGGTCGGCCACCGCTTTAATTTTATCCTCCCAGTAGACATAAGCCCGGTCTTTAGCTTCTGTGAGAAAAATCACTTTATTCCCGGCTAACTTCAGTGCTCTGGCCACCGGGTATAAACCAGCCGGTCCAAAGCATCCACCAACCAGAAGCACTGTTTCCTGCCCGCTAACCTCCACAGGATGTCCAAGCGGTCCGGCGACACCAGCCAGAAAAGCCCCTGGTTTCAGGCGAGAAAGTTTTCTGGTGCTCACCCCCACTACCAGGTAAACCAGCTCAATCATTCCTTTATCCTTATCAAAATCAGCCAGGTTCAAAGGAATGCGTTCTCCCTTTTCATCAGGAATGACCATGACAAACTGACCGGGCCTGGCCGAACGGGCCACTTCCGGTGCTTCCACCACCAGGTGATAAAGGTTGGGCACCAGCCTCTCATTTTTTACGATTCTATTCATTCTCCGTCCTGTTTTTCTTCCTGCTTCAATTTTTTAAAAGGCTTGATTTTTCCCCTTACCAGGCCATCTTTATATTTTTTAAGCCAGAAGGGATGATGTAAATCAGGCCTGACCACGGCGGTTTGCTTTTTCACCCGGCGGTCTGCCTTAAGAATCAGGCTTAATTCTACTCCTTCAACTTCCAGAATAACACCTTCGTCTTCTTTTAACCCCCATCTTAAGATATCTCTCTCGTTGAGCCAGAGCAGGTCCGGGTGACGGAGCAGCCGGAAAGCACTACCTTCTTTTCCCATAAACTCACCGGCATAAGAGTCAAGGTTTGGTTCAAGAAAAACGGTTAACTCCTTTAATCCATTTTCGGTCGCGGGAGCAAAAACCTGTTCGGCCTCTTCCTCCAGAGAAACATTAACCACATACTTTGGCTTCTCTAACTTTTCGGAAACTAACTCTCGGGCTAATTCCTCTATCATCTCCTCATCCTGGAGAGGCTGAGCTTCTCCGCTTAATAAAATTTCTCCGAGCTTCTGACTTCCGCAAGATATCAGGCGGCCACTTTTTCTTCCTTTCAGGTTTCCGAAAACATCCCCGAAATGTCCCTCAGCAAAAATGATATTATTCTGCCGCCAGAAGCTTTGACCTACCGGAGCCTGGCCTGAACTCCAGGGACTTAAAACCAGGAGAAACTCTGGTTTGGCCGGCAAAGGCACCTCACCTTGCGCTACCACGGCCCTGATTTCTCTGGCTTCTATTTTCCTGGAAATTTCCGAAAGGTCAGCCGATGTTTCCGCCCCATACCTGGTGGTCAGTTTTTCCAGAAAAAGCTCGTTAACTCTGATGGTTACCGGACAGGCCTCTACTCCCAGCATCGTCGCCAGGTTCCAGAGAGAAACAAGGTTAAGCCGCCAGTTTTTCTGCCTTAATAATCTCTGGCCAAAAAATATGGCGGCCGGCCCAAAATTCAGCAAAAGCTCTGCGGTTCCTTCAACCTGTTCAAGCTGTAGACCAGTTGCCTGAAGCAAAACATCCGTGGATAGCCGGGTTAATTGTTCTCTCCAGCGGTCCTGGCCCTCAACAAAATCCAGGCCAGGTTTTTTCTCCAGAATTTTTTTCTGTAAAAGAACCAGGGCCAGGGCCTCGGTTCCTGGCCGGCACCGCAGCCGGTCTGAAGCCTGAAGCTCCAGGCTGTTTAACCCGCTATCAACGGTAATGAGCTGGGCTGATTGCCTCAGCCTGTTTTTTACCTGAAGCCACAGTTTCAGACCTTCGTTTTTTAAATCACAATCCACCAGGAAAAAAGTACCGGCCCGGGAAATAATTTCCTCTTCTATTTTTCTTCTGAAACTGACAGCCTGGTCTCGTTCAAAGGCTGCCAGCCTGGTCAAAAAATCATCTGGATAAAACCAGAAAACATTTTTAGTCTGAAGCCCTCTGGCTATCTCCAGAAAATGAATTATTTCTTCAAGCGGCGACTGTCCGTCAAAAATAAAGGCCATTTCTTCAGGCTGGTAGTGCCTTAGTTTTCTGGTCAGTTCATCCG
>JBBIRN010000020.1:16717-16935 GCA_037441785.1 Candidatus Aminicenantota bacterium
AGGGCCAACTTCAGCCAGATTCTTCAAACTTCCCTGCTTTTCTTTTAGCAGCTCTTTCAAACCAAACCGGCCCCGGCTGCAGCCTGAAAGAAAAGCTGGCTGGCCTTCTTCTGCGGGATGAAGCCTGAGAATTTCTCCCTCTTCTGTTACCTCTGCTTCCATTTCACAAACCGAGCTACAGAGCGAACACAGATACTTAAATTTTCTAAGGCCCTGGC
>JBBIRN010000021.1:0-16789 GCA_037441785.1 Candidatus Aminicenantota bacterium
GTGGAGGTCAGAAAAAACGGCGAAAACTACCGGCTGTCGCTCTCGGTCATGGACCCGGCTACCGGCAAGAAGCTGGATGAGCTGGAAGACCCTGAAGTTCCGGCTGAGAAAATAAGCGGTGGTCTGGCGCTGGTCTCCAGTTTGCCTGAAGTGCAGAACACAAGTTCTTTACCTGTGTGTCAATTTTACGAATTTAAGGCTTCTGGCGATATGTTAAAGCAGTATGCAGAACGAAGGTTTGGCCCGGTAGCTTTTACTCTTTACACCCTCAGCCGCCAGGGGCTTTATCTTAGCGCCCAGTTAATTCCTGGATGTGTTGAAGGAAGCAGCCAAATTATTCTGGAAGTTAAGGAAAAAGAAGGGTGGAAGTTAATTTCAGAAAGTCGCCTTAACCAGGAAACCTGGCAGGCGAACTTTCAGGTCTCGCCCTGGGTTTATCAGGATGAAGTTGAATTCAGGGTGCGGATAGATGGCGGCCTGGATGCGGAACAATACCCGCCTTATCACGGGCTGATCAGAAAAGAGCCCCTCCCTGAAGATAAAATTCGCTTGGCTGTCCTCAGCCAGAATCAGTAACAAAGTTTTCCTAACTGCCGCCTGGTCTCCACCCTCAAGACGCTTAACCCGGACGTCTTGTTTTTTGCTGGAAATCAGGTTTATGGACGACCAGCGCAGTTCTGGAGAGAAAAATTTCCCCTGGAAAAAGCCCGCCAGGAATATTTCAGACAGTGGTTGCTTTTTGGCTGGGCTTTTTCTGATTTGCTAAAAGACCGGCCGGCCATTCTTCTGCCTGAAGCCAGAGATTTTTTCCAGCTTAAACTCTGGGGTGAGGAAGGACGTCAGGCGGCGGCTGAAAACGGGACCGACCCCATCAGCCTTCAGGACCGGGGCGGATTTCTCATGTCTAAAGAGTTTATCCGTCTGGTTCTGGCCACTCAGACCGGGCACCTGCCGCCGGCCGCTTTGCCGGATGGTAAAAAAAGTGAGAAAGTAGTGGGCCCGGGATTTTATGAAGTGAATTATGCCGGGCTGAGCCTGGCGGTGATAAATGACCGGGTTAACAGGTCCGCACCGGCGCCTCTTCTTCCTGAGGCCCTGATAAGAAACGGGTGGCCGCAAAACCCGGATTTTGACCTGAAGAAGGCCAGAGTTAAAGAAGCGAGGCTTTTAAGCGAAGAACAGCTCCAGCTTCTAAAGGAATGGGTTTTAGATTGGACAGGTGGGGTGTGGTTTAAAGCCTGTCTTTCCTCCAGCTCCTTTGTTTCGCTTTTAACCTTGCCTGAAGGTCAGCCGGGCGAGGAAGCACTGTGGCAGCTTTCACCTCTAAAGCCTGGAGAATACCCGGAATCTGACCGGCCTGCGGCTGATTTCAACACTGGGGGCTGGCCTCAGCCGGCCAGAGATGAAATCCTTAGACTTTTACGCCAGGCGCGAGCTGTTCATCTCTGCGGGTCAGGCGGTCCGCCAGCCGTGCTGAAATACGGGCTGGAAAAACCTGGCGAGGCAGTGGCAGCTCTGATTGCCCCGGCAATTCAGGCGCAGGTAGCCCTGAGGTGGACACCTGCTCCGGCCAAAAAAGTCGGGCAGAAGAAAGAACCCCTGCCCACCGGAAACCAGGAAGATGCTTTTGGCAACAAATTTCACCTGCTACTGGTCAACAACCCCAGCGGTGAAGATAAAGCCATCGGGCTCAGGTCCATTTCGGGCTTCGCTCTGGTGACTTTTGAAAAATCTTCCCGGCAGGTTATTCTGGAAAATTATCAGTTAGAAGAAAAGCCTGGCGCCAGAGCGGTGCTCATGCCGGGCTGGCCAGCTGTCGTTGAGCAAAAGGAAAACGAAGGCCGGAAGCCCGTGGGTTATTTGCCGCTTCTTAAGTTCAGCGGGCTTAAAGACCCGGTGGTTCAGGTGGTGGAAGAAAAATCTGGTGAAACTGTTTATTGTTTCAGAATTATGGGAACTGAGTTCAGACCGCCGGTGTACCAGCCGGGCACCTACTCAATCAGCTGCGGCGAACCAGGCACGGAGCACTGGAAGATGCTTAAAGGACTGCGGCCTCAACCAGAAACGGTGAAAAAAACTCTCAGTGTTGATTTTACTTTGCCCGCCAAAAAGTAAGCTTCTTTTATACAGACGGGCTGGTGGGAAAAGATATTGTTATTTCAGTGCCTTTCTCTACCTTAACCTCAATTTTCCCGGAGAGCTGGTCCACCAGGTCGTGAATAATCTGCCAGCCGAGAGAGTTCAGGTTAGAAGGGGAGAGGTCTGAAGGAAGACCCACGCCGTCATCAGCCACGGTCAAATGAACCAGACCGTCCTGGCTCTTCTTTAAAGTAATGGTAAGCGTACCTGTTCCTTCAGGGAAAGCATGCTTGAGGGCGTTGGCCATAAGCTCAGAAAGGATCAGCCCGCAGGGATGAGCCAGCGAGATGTCCACTTCTATTTCTTCCACCTCCACGTTCACCTGTATTTTTTTGGCTTTTTCGGCAAAAAGGTTCAGAACGTGGGCGGCTATTTTTTCAAAGTATGGTTTCAGGTTAATGCGGTCAATCCGTTCGTTTCTAAGCAGGCCTTCATAAATCAGGGCAATGGACCTCACCCGGTTCATGGCATCTTTTAAAGCCGCTTTCACCTGGGGCTCAGAGCTTTCGTAGAACTGAAGACGCAGAAGGCTTAAAATAAGCTGCAGGTTGTTTTTAACCCGGTGGTGGATTTCGCGGATGAGGACTTCTTTTTCCTGGAGCATCTGTCTCAGCCTTTGTTCTAACTCCAGACGGTCAGTTATGTCCCGGAAAATGGCAAGGTAAACACCGGGTAGGTTTTCCCGGGGAGGGATGTGTCCAATGCTTAACTCTATTGACCTTTTCTGTCCGTCCTTCCTCTGCACAGCGGTTATAAAAGGACTGAGAGTGCCCATTTTCTGAATGAGTTCTCCTACCCGGTAAACGGTCTCCATTTCTTCTGGCGGGAAAAAGTTCTGGTTGTTTTTGCCCACCAGCTCTTCTGCCCGGTCATAACCCAGGAATTTAACTGCCGAGTCTGAGATGTAACGGATGTAACCTTGCTCGTCTGTGACCACTACCATATCAGGGATGGTTTCCAGAAGGGTCTGGTAAAAAAGTTCGTTTTTCTCTTTTTCTTTTTCCAGTGTCTTTCTGGCTGTAATGTCCTGGATGGAAAGAACGGTCTGGCCTTCAGGCAGAAAAGAAGAGCGCAGGCTGACCCACCTTTTCTGTCCATTTCGGCAAGTAATTTCAAATTCTCTCTCCAGGGTCTCAGCTTTCTTATGATCTTCTATCCACAGCTTTTTTATCTTTTCTCTTTCTTCTTTTTCTGGGAAAGCTTTTTCAAACCAGGTCCGGCCGTCGGGAATGTCTTCCAGTGTGTATCCGGTAATTTCAGAAAATGCCTTGTTGGCTGCTAACCAGCGGCCATCTTTGTCCACAAAAACCAGGCCAGCAGGTGAATACCTGGCCATCAAGTTCATCAACTCCACAACTTTCTGGTCTTTATTCATCTTCATTTCTCTCATCCGATAAAATTATTATGGCAGCATCAAAAAAGCTGAATTTTATGAGGCCAGGTTGCTTTTTCCATAATATCTAAAACAATGGCTTGAAGCAAGTTTACCCCATAGTGTTCAACTGGCTGTTTTAATTAGCAGCAAATGAGTAAGACAATGGTAGATTTTTTAGCCCGGAAACCTATCTTCAAGTTTTGAAATGGTCAAAGCCTGATTTTTTTAACTCCACTCTCTGGCCGTTTTTTAAATAAACCTGTTCGCCTTTTCTTGAGGTAATGCGGCCAATGTCCGCCAGAGACCTCCGGAACCGCTGGTGGAATTTTCTTTTAAGGGCCGGGAATTTTTCAGGGGCCACGGTAAGTAAAAGGCAGTAATCTTCACCGCCGGCCGCGGCCACTTCTTCCAGGTTCCAGCCATACTTTTGGGCGCAGGCTCGTAGCTCCTCTGAAACAGGAAGCTTCTCCAGGTTAACCTCCACCCCGCAGCCTGATTGTTCTATGATACGTCTGAGGTCAGAATCAATGCCGTCTGAGACATCCATCATGGCCCGGACTTCTGGTTGGTGGGCCAGAAACCAGCCTTCTTCTAAATGAGGCCGCGGGCGGTAGTGGCGCCGTATAAGGTAATGTTCAGCAGCCGAAAGTTTTTTCCCCGTTTGCCCGGATAAAATAAGCCGCAACCCCCCTTCAGAATCACCCAGGGGTCCCGTCACCGCGATGATATCTCCGGCTCGAGCTTCAGAACGGTATTTAATAAACGGCGTCCGCGCTTCTCCCAGGACCGCCACGTTTATGACCAGCTTTTCTAAGGACCTGGTGGTATCGCCACCCAGAAGATAAACTCCAGTTTGCCGGCTCAGTTCCTGCCAGCCGCGGAAAAAATTATCCAAGTAAGTTATTTCTGTTTCAGGCGGTATGGCCAAAGATAAAAAAGCAAACCGCGGGCGGCCGCCCATGGCCGCCAGGTCGCTGAGGTTGACCGCCAGGGATTTATAGCCCAGGTCTTCTGCCGGTATTCTTTCTTTCAGAAAATGGACGCCTTCAACCAGCAGGTCGGTAGTTACCAGCAGGCGCATGCGGCCCTGCCAGGGAATGACGGCGCAGTCGTCTCCGATGCCCTTGATGTTTTGGGGCAGGCCGGCCAGGAAAGCGGGCGAGAAGCGGGCAATAAAGCCAAACTCACCAAGGTCAGTGAGTTTCAAACCCTGGCTTTTTTGCAGGCTGGTCTTTTTTTCTGCTTTTTTCATGTTGTTTAAAACTTGTTGTTTAACTTTTTCTTCACCGGTGAAAAATTTCTTCATTTTTATTTTTTGATTTGTTGGAGGTAGCCATTTTTCAGCTCCATTATCATACAAAACCCCGGCCTTAACAATCATTTAAAGCGGCCAGGCAGCGTCTGAACCAGGAAAACAGCCACTCCTCAATGGTATTCACTTTAATCAGCCCTTTTTCCTTCTGGCCTGCTCAATTTTTTCTTTTAAAGCGCGCGCAGCCTGCTCCGGGTCAGGTGAAGCGCAGATAGCGGAAACGACCGCCAGACCGTCGGCTCCGGCGCTTATGACCTCTGCGGCGTTTTCTTCATTAATCCCGCCAATAGCCACCAAGGGGAGAGCCGTCAGGCTTCGAGCCTGGCGCAGGCCAGCAAGCCCCCAGGCCGGGCTGGAGAAATCTGTTTTGGTCGGCGTGGGAAAAACCGGGCTTATAGCCAGGTAATCAACCGGCAGGTGCCGGGCTTCTTCCAGTTGTTTCAAGTTTTCTACCGAAAGACCAATAACCGCCTCTGGTCCCAGTAATTCTCTGGCTATCTTAACCGGCAGGTCTGACTGTCCCAGATGTACCCCATCAGCCCGTGCCGCCAGAGCTATGTCCACCCGGTCGTTGATGACCAGGGGAATTTCGCTGGGCATGATTTTTTTCAGCGCCAGAGCCAGTTCGTAAAATTCGCGGGAAGAGCAGTCCTTTTCCCGGAGCTGGACCACGGTCACCCCACCGTTTATGGCTTTTCTGACCAGTTCGGTCAGGGTCAGGCCTTTGAGCAGGCGGCGGTCGGTCACCAAGTAAAGACTCAGGTCCAGTTTTTTTTCTTTTTTATTTTGTTTTTCTCTGTGTGTTTTCATCTTTTACTCCGGTGTGCTTTGGCTAAAGAAAATGCTTTGAGCGGGTGAAACGTTAATCCAAAAATCATTTTTTCCGGGCGTTTAATTTAAAAAATTTTCTTGAAAGCTTCATACTTTTAAATATCCAGCTTTCGGCCCCTGGCCCCGACTTTCTCAGGACCCGCTTAACGGGCCGGAGCCTGAAACGCTAACTCCTGACCTCAAACTTCAGCCTGGCCTCTATCTCTTCATAATTCAGCCTGTAGAGCCAGTCGAGGAAATGAATCTCAAAACTGGCCGGCCCTTCAGCCCGGGTAGCGGCCAGCTCACCGCAGATGCCCATCACGGCCATGGCCGCAGCAGCTGCTTCCACGTAATCGTGGTTTACCGCAGCAAAAGCCCCAGTCAGGGCTGAAGCGGTGCAGCCCAGGCCAGTTACTCTCGGCATCAGCGGATGGCCGTTTTCCACCACAATTACCCTGTTCTTACCGATGATGAAATCTTTTTCCCCGCTGATGCTGACCACGCAGTTGTATTTTTCCACCAGCTCTCTGGCAGCCAGGACAGCGCTTTCCGAAGCTTCCAGGCTGTCCACGCCTTTGGTTTTGGTGCCGGAATGAACCAGAGCTTTTATTTCTGAACCATTGCCTCGGATAACCGCTACAGGAAAAGATTCCAGAAGTTTCTTGGCGGTTGAGGTTCTAAAAGGAGTGGCGCCTGCACCGACCGGGTCCAGGACGACCGGCAGACCTCTTTTCCCGGCCGCCTGGCCAGCTTTAAACATGGCTTCCACCCAGGGGGGACTGAGCGTTCCGATGTTGATGACCAGAGCTGAAGCCAGCTGGGTCATATCCTCCACTTCTTCAGCCGCATGAGCCATCACCGGCGAGGCGCCTAAAGCCAGCAAGGCGTTGGCCGTGAGGTTCATGACCACGTAGTTGGTGATGTTGTGGATGAGCGGCGCCTTAGTCCGGATTTCTTTAAGGTCCCTGGAAATTGATTCGACAGAAAACATAAAAAATACCTCCTGACCAGAAAATTTCTGTCAGTGAGGCTGAGCTTTTCCCCGCGGTTCTGTCTCCCTACGCTGGTATTACCCAGTTCAGGTTCCAAGGGTTTGCTCTCAGCCCGGCTGCCTGGAGCCGTGGCACCCCTGACAGAGACTTCTATTTATCACTCTCCCTTCCTTTTGTCAATTTAGGTGTTCTTTTGGGTTGAGACATGGTATCCAGTCTAAGGGGAGTTTCTGGAAACGGCGGGGTGGAAAGCTTTGTTTCTGCGTTGATGCTGCGGGCGGCGGATTTTTGGGGTTGTCTGCCGGAAGAGCAGAAGACATAACTTTGATTTTTTTGCTATCTTTAACACAGTAAGCGCGAGCTATAAAAACGAGGGGGTATTTACCTGATAATTTTTCAGCTCCCGCTGATTTTTAGCTGATCTTATCCGGGCGAGAAAGCCTCTGGCAAAAAAAAAGAAACAATGATCTTAAAATTCTCTCGGACACCATTAGAATTTATTTTTTGCTATAATTTAAAGCTATTAAACCCGGCCCCCGGAGCAAAAAACATTTCGGGCTGAGGAAGAGAGAGAAAGTGATGAAGCCAAAAAAGTTTCTGGCCATTATGTTTTCAGGGGTGCTTCTTTTCCTGATTAAGGCAGAAATTATCGCTGCTCAAGAAAAAGGGCAACCTGCTGTTTTGCCAGTAGAAGAGCTGGTGCAGAAAGTCTGCCAGCGTCTGGCTGCTTACCCTGACTTTGAAAAGTGGCAGGCTGATGTTATTTCCTCCTACATTTATGCTGATAAAAATTGGCAGCCAGAAAAAATCAGGAGAGTGAAAAAACATCTGCTGGTTGACGGCGAGACCCGGGAAGAAGAAATCCTGGAAGCAGTGGAGATGGAAAAAGGAAAAACACGTGATGTGACAGAGGAATACCGGAAGCAACGACTGGAAAGGTTAAAAAAGCTCCAAGAAGAAGCAGAAAAAGCCAGAAAAAACGGGCAGAAGCCTGCGGCCAAAAATCAGCTGACCAAGGAAGACCTGATTCCTTTCTTGGAGAAAAAGAAAAACCTCTACCATTTCCGTTTGGTTGGCGAAGAATCATACCAGGGGGCTAAAGTCTTTGTCATAGAAGCCCGGGCCAAAGAGAAAAAGGACAACCTGTTTGAGGGTCTTTATTACATCAGCCAGGCCACCTTTGACCCTTTGAAAATGATACTTCAACCTTCCCGCTTGCCCAATTTTGTCCGGGAATTTCAGGTGGAGATTGAGCTTGAACCCTGGCAGGGACTCTTGATGTTAAAAAAATCCCGTCTCCGGGTTTACGGTGGCTTTCTGTTTAAATCAGTCAGAATGATGATAGAAGAAGATTATGCCAATTTCCGGCTGGTCGGTTGAAATGTTTTGAGGATAGTTTTCGCCCCTTAAGTTGAGTTTTCCAGGCCATCCAGTGGACAATTGCTGCTCAGGTGAGTAAAATTACTGCTTTAAATTCAAAAAAAGATTACAATGATAAGGGTCATGGAATGTTATGGCGAGTGAGGAGAAGCAATTGACAGGTCTGATTATCGCAGCGGGAAAAGGTGAGAGGATGTCGCCGGTTTGTCCGGTCAAGCCACTGCTTCAGGTCGGCGGACAGGCACTCATTGACTGGACAGCTAAAGCCTTGCTCAAAGCTGGCCTTAGAGACCTGGTGGTGGTTGTGGGATATGAGGCAGAAAAAATAAAGGAACACCTTTTAAAACAGCCTTACCTCCAGGACGTACATCTGGAGTTTGTCCTGAATGAAGAATGGGATAAAGAAAACGGCTTATCTGTTTATAAAGCCAGAGAGCTGGTTGGGGAGAGATTTTTCCTTGTGATGTCCGATCATATTTTTGACCCTGAAATTCTGCGAGAACTCCAGAAGCAACCGTTAGAAGATGATGAGTTAATCCTGGCGGTTGATTTCAGGACCGAAAACCATCCTTTTGTAGACTTGGAGGATGTCACCAGGGTGCTGGTGAACGAAGGTCATATCATGGGCATTGGTAAAGGGATAGCCAATTACAATGCCTTTGATACCGGCATCTTTTATTGCAGCCAGGCGCTTTTTCCAGCCCTGGAAGAAAGCCAGCGCCTGAGCAAGAATTTTACCCTTTCCGGCGGAATAAGAATCATGGCCCTTAAAGGCAAAGCCCGGGTGATGGACATTGACTCGCGTTTCTGGGCGGATGTGGATGAGGAGAAGATGTGGAAAAAGGTGGAAGAATACCTGGCTGGAGAAGGTAAAAGTTTGAAAAATTAATAAAAACTTCCAGAGAAGTTAAGGTTCAGGGGAAAAAAACATTCTGACCGAACTAAATTGAGGTGCAAGGATGAGAGTTAACAGAGCAATAATCATACTTAAAGGCGGAGCAGGATACCGTTTGCTCGGTCTGAGTCTGTTAAAAAGATTGGTTTTGAACGCCGAGGAAGCCGGGTTAAAAGAGTTCTGGCTGTTCCATCCGGATAGGCTGGTGGCCGAAAAAGAACTGCTCAGGTTGTCTGAAGACCAGAGGATTTTGCACCGGCAGATAAAGTTCAGGGTAATTTCCTCAGAAGAACTAAAAAAGGCAGAGCCGATCCTGGAAGCCAGAGATTTGTTCCTGATTTTCCAGGACAATCTGGTGCTGGCTCCTGAGCTGTTCAGCAATTTGTTAAAACTTTCGGTTGATCCGGAAAATGACCTGACCAGGTTTGAATTTAAAAAGCCAAACGGAGAAACCGGGCTCCTACCGGGGATGGTTCTGGTCAGAGGCGATAAAGTTGTTTCCCTCTTGAACAAAATGGCAGGTTCACAGAGTGAGCTTTCAGAGGTCTTGGAGTCGGGCGGAAGTCTATCGCCGGCCAGTGTTCAAGTGGAAGCCAGGTTCTGTCTTCTGGTCCAGGATAAAGGTGACCTCAGAAGAGCGGAAAAACTTCTTTTACAGACAGGTCGTAAGCCCACCGACGGGTTTATTTCCAGGAACATCAACCGCCGGGTGTCGCTGTTTTTAACCCGTTATCTTTTAAAACTGGAGGTCACACCCATCCAGATTAGCGTGGTTACTTTCCTGATCGGGTTGACCAGCGTCATCTTCATTGCTCTGGGCAGAAAATGGTTAATTCCTGGAGCCATACTTTTTGAACTGGCTTCGGTGATAGATGGTTGTGATGGTGAGAATGCCCGGCTGACCTACCGGGTGACCAAATTTGGCGGGGCTTTTGATGTTACGGCTGATGCCATTACCTTTGTTTCTTTCTTTGCCGCCCTGCCGATTGGACTTTTTCGAACAACCGGCGAGCAACTGTGGTTGTATTTAGGCGGGCTGGCTCTTTTTTCTATGGCGGCTTTTTATCTTCAGCTTATTGCCTATGCCCGGAAAACCGGTATAGGAAGAAATATCACTGCCGTGGTTAAAGAAGTTGAAGCCAGCGTCAATGACCCTGATTTCCAGAACTGGTACGACCGGCTGGCAGCTCGGATTGCCTTCATCTACCGGCGTGACTTTTTTGCCACCGCCGCTTTTATCCTCATCTGTGCCGGACAGGCCAGGTTAACCATGATTCTGGTGGCCATCCTGGCCAGTCTGGAGGCTCTTTATTTTGCCAGTTTTTCCCACAGAAAGTTAAGTAAAAGAAACTCAGATGAGCTCCAGCCCACCGGAGTTTAAGATTTTTTCCGCCATCAGCCAGTCCAGTTCAGTAGTAATTTTGAAATTCAGGCGGCTGCCCTCTACCAGACCGCATTGGAGGCCAGCAGCAAAAGCCAGGGATAAATCGTCAGTAAAGTTCTCATCCTGAAATTTCTGGCAGGCAGGCCAAAATTTTTTAAAGAAAAATAGCTGCGGCGTCTGGGTGTGAAAAAAAGCCGACCTCTCTGGAAACCTGACAATTTCTCCCTCTTTGATTTCCACCAGGGTGTCGGTGGCCGGAATGGCCAGGGCCAGTCCTTCGTATTTTCCTTGAGCCAGAAGTTCAATGGCTTTTTTAACGGCCGTGGGCGGGAAAAAAGGCCGGGCGGAGTCGTGGATGATGACGATGTCAGTATCAGCAGGACAGGCTTGAAGTCCATTAAAAACAGATTGTTGCCGGGTGGCGCCAGCCGGAGCAATGCGGGTGATGGCCGGATGGGGCTGGTAATAGCTGGCATAATCTTCTACCAGCACAGCCACCATGGTGTCCACGCCTGCGGACATAAATTTTTCTACCGAATAATCAAAAAGCGGCCGACTGCCCAGGCTGAGAAATTGCTTGGGCTGAGTGAAACCAGTTCTCAGGCCGCGGCCTCCACCTAAAATCACAGCGGTTATTTTCATCGGTCAGAATCCTTTTTTTATATTTTTACCAATTTATTTTTATTTTTTTGTTTTTCTGGTTGCCTGTGCTGAAGAAGGTTTTTTCTGGCCAGGTTTTCCAGGGCGGTTACTTCCTCAGGCGTCAGCTTCCGGTAGGCACCTTTAGGCAGTTGACCAAGGTGCAGGGGACCAAAGGCTACTCTTACCAGGCGGAGAACTTCGAAACCCAGAGCTTCCAGCAGACGGCGAAGGTGCCGGTTTTTTCCTTCGGTCAGGACGACCTCAAGCCAGCAGGTTTTTCCACCGGAGCGAAGAAGCCTGACCTCCTCAACCCGCAAAAAAAACTCAGGCGTTACCTGAAGTCCCTGGCGCATGATGATGAGTTCTTTTTCCCCTGGCACAGGCCGGGTTTGTACATGATAGGTTCGGGGAACGGCTGCCTCTGGCCGGGTGAGGAGATCAGCCCAGAGGTTATCGTTGGTAAAAAGAAGCAGACCTTCGGAAGCCAGGTCCAGTCTGCCCACCGGGAAAATTCGTGGCAGGTCAGGCTCTTTAAAACAAATGAAAACTGTAGGCCGGCCTTTTTCATCAGAAGCAGTAGTCACCAAACCACGGGGTTTGTTGAGCATTAGATAGACCCGGGTGGTCGGAGCCGGGCTCTGGCCAGAAACTTCAAGGTGGTCTTTTCCCGGGTTCACTCTGAAGATGGGGTCTTTCACCACCTGACCGTTGACCAAAACTTTGCCGGATTTAATGAGGGAAAGGGCCTGCTTTCTGGAACAAAACCCAAGCCGGGAAAGAGCCCGTGGCAGGCTTAATTTACCGGCCAGGCTGAAACGGGGTCTTTTCTTTGCGACTCTTTCTTTTTTTGCTTGACCTGGCTGGCTCACGGTTCAATCACCTGTTTCCGGGCTGATTGGTTCAGGTTGTTTGTTCTCATCAATGGTTATTCTTTTGACCAGCATAGTGGCAAAGGCCCCGCGCGGCAGGCTGAAGGAAAGCACCAGAGCCTGCTTTTTAGGATGCAGGTCATCTTTTTTAATTTCCAGAATTTCCAGTTCCTGGGGGTGGAGGAGAACTTTTCGCTGGAAGGAGCGGAAGAACACCCGGCTGAGAGCTCGTGTTCGGAAAGTGCTGAATTGCAGGTTGTTTTCGGCCAGAACTTCAAGGTAAAGCTGCCGGCTGAGCTCATCCGGAAAGTTCATCTTGGCGGCCGGGGTTGGGAGCTTGAGGGCGCTCAGGTACTCGTAGGTTTCTGGGGGAAGTGTTCTCCAGAAGTAGAAAAGGCCAGATTCGGCTTGAACTTCTTCCAGCGGCTCAATCAATTTTTTAAGAAGCCGGCGGAGCAGTTCATTCCAGAGATGAGAACCGAAGGCAGCATAGGCCATGGCAATTTCTTCCCGCGGGATTTTTTCCAAAGCGGCCAAGAAGTCATCCGGCCTTAAGAGCAGGGTGCGGAAGATTCTTTTTTCCGTAAGCCCCTGCGCCAGCTCCAGACATTTTTCCCAGTTTCTCCAGTTAGCTATAATCTCGGCCACGCGCTGGCGATTTTTTTTGTCCGCCGAGCTGATGTTTTGAGCCTGCAGAAAAATCTGCAGGGCCCCGTTGTAATGACCGCGCAAAACCCGGTCGGCAAAAAAGCCCAGGTTAAAATCTGTGCCGCGGAAGCGCTGGTCATCAAAAAAGTTCGGGAAACCATAAGTTTTGACTTCTTCCAGGTTTTTGAGCACCTGGTCAACAGAGTTCAACTTTCTGATGGTAATGCGGAAACGATTGCCAGCAATTAGTGCCGGGCTCATGGGCTTTCTCATGAACCCAACCGCTTTTAAAGAAAAATTGGGCTCTTCTAAGCTAAAATCTCTCTGGTCCCGGATGGTAATGTACTGCGTGGTGATTCCGTGTTTATCTTTCTTGCCCCCGTAAGAGATTACCTTGGGAGAAATAGACAGCATCTTAGCCAGGAAGCGCATGAGGTCGGGCGTGGTCCAGTTTCTTTTGGTCAGACGATAAACGCGGAACTCGCCGGTCTCGGTCAGGGGCAGGTCAGCGATTTCCTCCACGATAAAATCTTCGGGAATAGCTTTGATCATGGTCGCTTATATTTTAACCTATAATCCCGGACAGATAAAATAATTTACACGGAAGAACTAATAGAGTAGAATAAAACCAAATTAAAAAGAAAGGAGGTCAGCATGAAAGGCGACCCAAAATTGATTGAAACCCTGAATTCTCTGCTGGCTGATGAGCTTACAGCCATTAACCAGTATATGGTTCATTCGGAGATGTGCGACAGCTGGGGATATCTCAAGCTGCATAAGACCATTGAAAAAAGAGCTATAGACGAGATGAAACATGCCGAAAGCCTGATTGGCCGGATTCTTTTCCTGGAAGGCCTGCCCATTGTCTCCGAGCTCAGGAAGATTTTCATCGGTGATGAAGTGCCCAAGATGATGGAATTTGACCGCAAGTCGGAACTTGAGGCCATTAAAGCCTACAACGAAGCTATTAAACTGGCCGGGGAAGTGGGTGATTATGCTACCCGGGAACTGCTGGAAAAAATCCTGCAGGATGAAGACCGGCACATTGATGAAATTGAAGAGCTGATAGACCAGATTAAACAGATGAGCCTGCCCATTTTCCTCACCACTCAGACCAAAGAGTAGGGAATCGGGTAGGACCCTTCTAATTAAGTTTATCCATCAAATCCACCACGGGGATAATTCTACCGGTTGAGGAAAGTTATAACTTCCAGGTGCCCGGTGTGGGGGAAGAAGTCTACAGGCACCAGGCGGCTAATCTGGTAGCCGCTGTCGGCCAGAGCCTTAAGGTCCCGGGCCAGGCTTTCCGGGTTGCAGGAAACGTAGATTAGGTTGGGGATGCGTAGTGAAACAATGTGTTTCAGGCCGCGGGGACTGATGCCAGCCCGTGGTGGGTCAATGACCAGCAGGTCAAAGGAGCCGCGGTAAATTTCAGGTAAAACAGCTTCTACCGAACTTTCCCAGAACCGGGCGTTCTTCACCTGGTTGAGTTGCATGTTTTCTATGGCGGCCTGGATGTTGGAGGCATCCCAGTCCACGCCCACTACTTCACCCACCACCTTGGAGAGGCAGATTTCAATCGCGCCCGACCCGCAGTAAAGACCAAGCGCCGACTGCGTTCTCAGCCTTTTGGCTTCATCCACCAGCCTGGCGTAAACCTGCTGGGCGGCCCGGGGATTAGTCTGGAAAAAGGAAGCAGGATAAATCTTGAAGCGAAAACCCAGGAGATTTTCTTCTATGGCTTCCCGGCCGTAGATAAGATGGCTTTTTTCTACGGAAACCACATCAGCCACCCGGTTGTTTTCCACCCACCAGAAGCTTTTAAGGTTGGGCACGGCCTGAACAAGTTTCTGACTGAAATCTTTGAGGTCTAACTGGCCCTGGCTGGTGGTGACCAGAATCAGCATCAGCTCGCCCGTTTGCTTTCCTTCTCTGACTACCAGGTGGCGGAAGAAACCCTGTTTGCTGCGCAGGTCAAAGACGGGAAGCCCTGAATCGCGCACTAACTGGATGAACAGCGGGAATAAAATTTCAGTTAGAGGGGTGGAGATGTAGCACTTTTCCAGCCGGACGACTTTTTTTTCGCTGCGGTGTTTATCCCTGGTCTTTTCCTTGAGGCCGAGGAAGACTTCTCCAGCCTGCTGTCCGAAAGAAAATTCCATCTTGTTACGGTAATAGTATTCATCTGGAGAGGGGACGATATCTTCCAGGTCTAAATAGCGATAGGTGGAGGGGAAGTATTCCTTCAGTATACGCTGGAGGTAAATTTTTTTCTGCTGGAGCTGTTCTTTATAATCCAAGTCCTGAAAGCTGCATCCGCCGCAGGTCCCGAAGTGGGGACAGGGTGCGGGGCGCCGGGCTGGCGAGAGCTTCAGCCAGCGCACCGGACGGGCCGGGATGATTTTCCTGTCCGACTGTTCATACACAATTTCTACCCGGTCCTGCGGATAGGTACCTGGAACGAGAAAAGTTTTCTGGCCGTCTTCAGCCTGTCCGACTCCTTCCGGCAGGATAAAGGAAGTTATCTCCACTTCTTTTTTTTCTTCCAGAAACCTGTGCAGCATTCGCCGCAGTTTGGCCAGCGGCAGGCCTACCACGTTGTGGTAATCACCTTCCAGCTTTTCCAGAAAAATGTTTTTCAGTTCCTGAACGGCATAAGCTCCGGCTTTGTCGCGGTAAGTGTTTTTGTCCAGGTAATTTTCTATGACTTCCTCAGTCAGCTCCCGGAAGGTGACCAGGGTGGTTTCGTAGTCAGCCAGAAATTTTTCTTGATTTTTCTGGTAGAGAACAACCGCCGTGATGACCCGGTGGGTTTTACCGGATAAGGTCTTCAACATTTCCCGGGCTTCTTCGCGGCTTTGGGGCTTGCCGAGGATTTTACCGTCTATGGTGACAATGGTGTCTGCGGCGATAATCAGAGAATCAGGGTAGTTTTCGGCCACGGCTCTGGCTTTGGCTTCCGCGGCCAGAAGGGTAAATTTAACCGGGTCTTCTTTGGGAAACTGGTCTTCGTCCACCCCGCTGGGAATGACAGAAAAAGACCTGAAAATTTTTTTCAGGAGTTTTATCCGCCGCGGGGAAGCTGAAGCCAGAATGACCTTCATTTCTTGTCCGAAGCTCCTGGTTTTATCAGCGGGAGTCCCTGCTGGCACAGAGGACATTTATCCGGTTCAAAAGCTTCCACTTTGAGCGAAAGCAGGCTGCCCACTGGTTTTCCCTGAATGAGCACCTCTCCGCCGCTGCGGTCCACCAGGCAGTAGATGCCGCTGACCGTTACCTGGCGGGCCTGGAGGCATTCCAGAACCTCGTTGATGGAGCCACCGGTGGTCAGAATGTCTTCCACGATTATGGCCCGGGAATTCTGCAGACCAGCGAAGCCCGAACGAAAGGTCATTTTTTCTTCTACGCGCTGGGTAAAGGCAAACATTTTCTTGAGTTTCAGGGCGGTCAGAAAGCCGATGGCGATGCCGCCGTAGGCCGGAGAAACCACATAATCAAAATCCAGGCCATCTTTTTTAATTTCTTCCACCAGAAGGTCTATGATTTTTTCCAGGACGACTGGCTGTTCAATTAATTTTATCTTCTCAAAGTACCACTCAGAGTGTTTTCCAGAAGTCAGAAGAAAATGCCCTTTAAGCAGGGCCTGGCTTTCCTTGAACAGGTTGAGAATAAGCTCGGCTCTGTTGTCTGACATCGCATCCTCCCAGGGTTCGGGTTTTTTTGATACACAAGTATAGCTTAAGCCATAAATAAAGAAAAGAGTTTTTTGCCCGGTCGGGCTGCTTCTGATAAAATCAACTCATGGCGAGAAAAAACCTGGTTATCGTTCCTACTTACAACGAAGCTGAAAACATCAGGCTTCTGGTCCAGAAGTTACTGGCTCTCAAAAGCCCGGTTTCAGTGCTGGTCATTGATGATAATTCTCCTGACGGGACAGGAAAAATAGCGGAGGAACTGGCTGGAGAAAATCCTGGCCGGGTCTTTGTCAAACACCGACCGGGAAAGCTTGGTTTAGGCACCGCTCACCGGGAGGGGTTCAGGTGGGCCATGGAAAATGGTTATGACCGGCTGGTGACCATGGATGCTGATTTTTCTCATCCGCCGGAGGTTATCCCGGAGATGCTGAGCAGACTGGAATCAGCTGAAATGGTCATCGGTTCTCGGTATGTGCCGGGAGGGCGGACGGAAGGCTGGCCTCTCAAGAGAAAAATAAACAGCTGGACAGCTAACTTCCTGGCCCGGTTGCTCATGGGCTTAAAACCGAAGGATTGTACCGGAGCTTTTAGAGCTTACCGGGTGGAGTGGCTGAAAAAGATTCCGCTGGACAAGCTGAGAGCCCG